>NZ_JAGPYL010000005.1:0-119125 GCF_018070095.1 Micromonospora sp. U56 | reverse complement strand
GTATCCGGCACGGCCCGACCGCCGGTGCGTCCACCACCCCGCCGTACGGGTACGGCGGGACGACGTCAGAGGTGCTGCATGGCCAGCGCGCCACCGTCGATCTTGATCTGGCTGCCGGTGACGTAGCGCGACTCGTCGGAGGCCAGGTAGACCACGGCGTGCGTCACGTCGGCCTGGGTCACGTGCGAGATCGGCATGGCGTGGATGGCGCTCAGGATCGGCGCGACGTCCTCGACGGTGGGGTCGTCGAGGTCCGGCCGGTAGGTCTGGAACATTCCCTTGTTGAACGCCATGTCGGTGTCCACCGTGGTCGGGTGGACCGAGTTGACCCGCCCGCTGGTCGGCGCGAGCTGCAGCGCCAGCGCCTTCACGTAGTCGACCAGGACGTGCTTGGCGAACCGGTACCCGGCGTACCCGGCACCGGCCATCACGTCGGAGGGCATCGGAGGCAGGAAACTCGCGATCGAGCCGACGATGATGACCGACACGCCCTCGTTGAAGTGCGGCAGCGCCGCGTGCACGGTGTTCAGCACCCCGGCGAGGTTGACGTCGATGGTGCCGGTGAAGGCGGTGATCGGCTGGTCCGGCCCCATCGGCAGGATGCCGGCGTTCGGGATCAGGACGTCGATCTTCCCCAGCTCGGCGACGCCCTCGTCGATGGCCGCGCGCAGCGCGCCGTAGTCGCGGACGTCCGCGTGCCGGACGACCACCCGGCGGCCGGCCTCCTTGACCAGGCGCGCCGTCTCCTCCAGGTCCTCGTTGCCGGCCATGCCGTAGCCGGCCGAGTCGATGTCCCTGCAGATGTCGATCGCGATGATGTCGGCGCCCTCCTCGGCCAGCCGGACCGCGTGGCTGCGCCCCTGACCACGGGCCGCGCCCGTGATGACGACGACCTTGTTCTCCGCCCGCCCCATGTGGGTCTCCCTCTGCCGGATCGCGTGAAAGGTGAGTCGAGACCGACCGGGAGCAGCGCCGCGTGCGGCGGTCATTCTCGCGTACGGTGGCCCGCTCGGGGCCGACGCTAACCAGGTACGGGACGGGTCTGAACCCCTTCCGACCCCTACTGGTCCCTTGAAGGACGCCGCCTCAACGAGGCGCTGACCAACCTCTACGTCGGCCTGCACCGGGAGCTGCGCGGCGAACGGCTCACCGCGGCCCGGTTCATCCAGTCGTACGCGGTCGACCGGGTGATCGCGCTGCTGCGCCTCAGCGGGGCCGGTGCGGGCCACCGGCGCGACCCGTTCGACGCCAGCCGGCGCGTCGAGCAGGCGTACCCGCCGGAGGTCCTGCCGCTGGCCGCGATGGTCCCGGGGTACGCGCGCAACCGCGAGGCGGCACGGGCGGTGTTCGGCTGGCTGGCGGAGCGGTTCCCGGTGGACCCGGTGATCGGCGAGGCCGTCCGGCGGCTGCTGGACGCCCCGCCCCCGCCTCCGTCGCAGCGCGACCTCCCGGCGCCGGACGCACCATGACGATCCACCCGAACGTCGACGTCCCGACGACGAAGGGGCGCGGCCCGAGGGCAGGTCGCTGATCCGCTCCCCCGCCGTCGCATCGGGCGCGGGCCGGATCGATCGTTCCAGCACGCGCCGACCACCGGCCGTATCACGATGTTCGGGGTGGCCGGCGACCGGCGGGCCCGCCCCCGGCCGCGCGGGGCGGGCGGCGGCCGTCGGCGCGGAACGGTCGGGACGACGCCCCGCGGCGGCGGCGTGCCGACCGCGGCCGGTGGAAGGGGTGACGTGGAGGCGCTGTTCCTGATCGTGGTCCTGGCCGCCACGGTGCTCGCCGGCACCACCCTCGGTGGCCGCTACAGCGTGGCCCCGCCGGTCCTGCTGATCACCATGGGTGCGCTGCTCGCGCTGCTCCCACCGCTGTCCCACGTGGTGCTGGAGCCGGAGGTGGTGCTGCTGCTCTTCCTGCCGGCGATCCTCTACCGGGAGAGCCTGGTCGTCAGCATCCGCGAGATCCGGGCGAACCTGCCGGCGATCGCGTTGCTCGCCGTGGTGCTGGTGGGGATCACGATGGTCGCGGTGTCCCTGGCCGTGCAGCAGCTGGGGGTGGAACCGGCCGCGGCGTGGGTGCTGGGCGCGGTGCTCGCGCCGACCGACGCCGCGGCGGTCGCCGGCCTGGCCAAGCGGATGCCCCGCCGGCTCCTGACGACGTTGCGCGCGGAGAGCCTGATCAACGACGGCACCGCGCTGGTGCTCTTCTCCGTCACGGTCGGCCTGATCGTCGGCGGCGCCTGGCCGAGCGCACCATCCCTGCTCGGTGAGTTCGGCCGCGCGGCCGGGGGCGGGGTCGCCGCCGGCCTGCTGGCCGGCGGGATTGTGATCGCGATCCGCCTACGCCTCGACGACCCGCTGCGCGAGGGCGCGCTGAGCGTGCTGACCCCGTTCCTCGCGTTCCTGCTCGCGGAACTCGTCCATGCCAGTGGCGTGCTGGCCGTGGTGGTCGCCGGCCTCGTCCTGTCCTACTACGGGCCCCGCGTGATCCGGGCCCGCTCCCGAGTGCTGGCCTACGCCTTCTGGGACCTCTCCACATTCCTGATCAACGGTTCGTTGTTCGTCCTGCTCGGCATGCAGATCCCCCGGGCGGCGGAGAGCATCACCAGCACCTCGACCACGCAGGCGCTGGCCATCGGGGCGGTGGCGGCGGCCGTGGTGGTGGTGACCCGGATGGCGATGGTGCACATTGCCGGGTTCGGGCTGGAACTCGTTGAACGGCGTAAGCAGCAGCCCCGGGGCCCGATCGGCTGGCGGGTGCGCACTGCGGCCGGTTGGGCGGGATTCCGTGGCGCGGTGTCCCTCGCGGCGGCGCTCGCGGTGCCGGTGACGACCGCCTCGGGGGCCCCGGTCGCCGAACGTGACCTGATCATCTTCTGCACCGCGATGGTCATCCTGCTGACGATCCTGATCCAGGGCACCACGCTGCCGGCCGTGCTCAACTGGGCGCGGCTCAGGGGCGACAGTGAGCGGGAGGACGAGGTCCGGCAGGCCCGGACGGCGGCCACCAAGGCTGGCCTGGCCGCGCTGCCCGAGGTCGCCGCCGGAATCGGCGTCGACCCCGACGCGGTCCACCGGCTCCGCTCCGACTACCAGCGGCACCTCGACGACATGCTCACCGCCGACACCGCCGACACCGGCGACGAGGCCGCCGAGGCGCGGGAGCGCGACCGCCGCCTCCGGCTCCAGCTGCTCGACCACAAGCGCCGCGAGATCAACCGGCTGCGCGACAAGAACGAGATCGACGACGCCGTGCAGCGGGAAGTGCAGGCCGCACTGGACATCGAGGAGATCCGGCTGCTCGGGCCGAGCACCAACGAGTGACGCGCCGGCCGCCGTCAGGCACCCAGCCGTTGGCGCGCCAGGAACTTCGGCACGACCATCCGCCACGCCTCGGTCACCAGCTCGGTCATCTGGTCGTGGTCGAGCCGGTCCAGTCGGCAGCAGACCCAGTGGAAGCGCAGGTCGGACGCGCCGGGCAGGAAGAACACGTCCGGCTCGGCGGCGACGAGCCCGTCGCGTTCCTCCTTCGGGTAGCCGAAGCCCATCGTCGTCTCGTCGCGGGAGAACGCGACGTAGACGATGGCGCCCACCCGGAACTTCACCCGGTCGCGGATCAGGTGCTCGGTGGTGCGCGGCAACGTCAGTGCCAGCGACCGTACGTCGGCGACGGTGACCATGCGCCGACCGTAGCGGCGGGGGCCGACATCCCCGAACGCTCAGCGCGCCCGGGCCTGGTTCACCCGGACCGCGCGCAGCAGGGTGCGGGGAGCGGCGAGCGAGTTCGGGTGGCGGCGCATCTCGACGACGGCGTCGAAGCGCCGGGCGGTCACCGGGTCGGTCACCGATGCGGCGGTGATCTGGTCGGCCACCCATCGGGAGACCCGATAGCCCGGGGGGCGGGGGCCGGGCACCGACGGGCGGGCCAGGTCGGCGGAGGTGGACATCCCCCAGGCCGCGTCGACCACGACCCGCTGCAACGCGAGGAACTCCCGGGCCGGGCGGTGCAGGTCGGCACCGGAGCGGAGGTACTCCGAGAGGCAGGAGGCGTGCAGGGCCGCCGACGACATGCCCTGCCCGTAGATCGGGTTGAACGAGGAGACCGCGTCACCGACCGCGACCAGCCGGGCCGGCAGCCGGCGGAGGCGGTGGAAGTCCCGGCGCCGGCTGTCGGCCTGCCGGTAGGTGCGGACCGTCCCGAGCATCTCGTTGGCCACCACCCGGGCGAACTCGGGGGGAAAGTCGTCCCGGCACCGGCGGACGAGGTCGTCCGCGTCGCGGCCGGGCCGGTCGTCGCCGTAGCTGCCGAGCATCACGATCCACCGGTCGCCCTCGATGGCGGAGAAGGCGGCGCCGGCGATGTCGCCGCCCGCGGCGGTACAGCCGGCCAGCACCGCGACCGGCACCGGGTGCTCTTCGGTCCGCCGGAACGTGGCGGTCGCGTAGTGCAGGTTGATCGCCATCCGACGCATCGGCGGGCGTTCCCACCCGCCCTGCTCCAGCCAGTCGCCGAGGCGGCTCGACCGGCCGGTGGCGTCCACCACGAAGTCGGCGGGCGTGACGACCGGGCCGGTGGCGCTCTCGTGCCGTACCCCGGTGACCGCGGTGCCGGCGAAGTCCAGGCCGGTCACGCATCCGGGCAGCAGGGTCACGTTGGGCAGCGCCAACGTGCGGCGGCGGAGCAGCTCCTCCAGGAAGGGCCGGCTCGCCGCGATCATGTCGACGTCCGAGCCCGGGACCTTGCGCCGGCCGTCGAGGTAGCTGCGGCGGGCGGCGGCGGGAAGCAGGACGGCACCCTCGGCCACGGCCTGGCGGGAGAAGCCGGGGAACCACCGGTCGATCTGGTCCCGGCCGGCCGGGAGCAGGACGTGCATCTGGGTGCCCTGCGGCACTCCGGCCCGGTGTCCGGTGCCCGTGCCCAGCTCGTCCCGGTCCACTACGAGCACGCTCTCGGCGTGCTCGGCGAGCACCCGGGCCGCCAGCAGCCCGGCCACGCTCGCGCCGAGCACCACGGCCCGGCCCATGATCAACGATGGCGCGGGCGCCGGTCCGGTGGCGCCGAGCCGGGCGAAGACGCGCGCGGGCGACTGGTACATCACGACCTCCCGGGGGGCGGCGGTCCGGGTGCCGGCGTCGTGGCGCGTCCGGGCGTCCCCGGGGTGCGAGGGGAGACCGGGCTGCGGACACCGACGGGGCAGGCCGAGCGGATTGGCTCTGCGGTGAGCCTTGCCGGCGAATCTAACCGTCCGGCCGCCCGCCGACTCCCGTCATCACTGTCGCCATTCCGACGCTGTCGCCGCGTAACGCGGATGCCCCACCCGACGCTTCCGCCGACCGGGCCTACTTCCGCCGGTTCCGGTCCGCCGCCGCCCGGTCGTACTCGGCCTGGGCCGCCAGCACGGTGCCCAGCTCGCTCTCGACCAGCTCGATCAGCCCGATCAGCCGCTCGGCCACGCGAATGCCGAGCGGGGTGAGGCTGTACTCGACGTGCGGCGGGATGGTCGTCTGCACGTCCCGCCGCACCAGGCCGTCCCGCTCCAGCGCCTGGAGCGTCTGGGACAGCATCTTCTCGCTGACCCCGTCGACGCGGCGGCGCAGCGCGTTGAACCGGTACGCGCCCTCGTGCAGCGCGGAGAGGGCCAGGATCCCCCACTTGCCGGCGATGTTCTCCAGCGTGCGACGCGAGCCGCAGCCGCGGGCGAAGACGTCCGCGATGAGCTGGTCGTCGGCGTCCCTGGCGTCCGCTCCGCCGGGGTTGGTGAGGGGAGCAGTCATGGCTCGACCGTACCCGGCCGACACCCTCCTATCCACCGCACTTACTGATGGGTTGGCACTTTCCAAAAGTTAGTGCATGCTTCGAGGCACCCGTCATCCCGAGGAGTGACCATGATCGTCGTAACCGGAGCCACCGGCCTGCTCGGCCGCCTCGTCGTCACCGAACTGCTCGACCGGGGCGTTCCCGCCCAGCAGATCGTCGCCGCGGTCCGCACCCCGGAGAAGGCCGCCGACCTGGCCGCCCGGGGCGTGCTCGTGCGGGAGGCCGACTACGACCGCCCCGAGACCCTGACCGGCGCCCTCGTCGGCGCCGACCGCCTCCTGCTCGTCTCGGCCAACGAGATCGGGCGGCGGGTGGCGCAGCACCGCGCCGTCGTCGACGCCGCCGTGGCCGCCGGGGTACGCCTGATCGCGTACACCAGTGTCCTGAAGGCCGACACCGCCACCTTCCCGCTCGCCGCCGAGCACCAGGCGACCGAGGAGCTGATCCGGGCCTCCGGCCTGCCGTACGCGCTGCTGCGCAACGGCTGGTACACCGAGAACTACACCGGCAGCCTGGCCGCCACGCTCCAGCACGGCGCGGTCCTCGGCAGCGCCGGTGACGGCCGGGTCGCCGCCGCCACCCGCGCCGACTACGCCGCCGCCGCTGCCGCCGTCCTGACCGGCGACGGCCACCAGAACGCGGTCTACGAGCTGGGCGGCGACGAGCCGTTCATCATGGCCGAACTCGCCGCCGAGATCTCCCGGCAGAGCGGCACCGAGGTGGTCTACCGCGACCTGCCGGCCGAGGAGTACACGAAGGCCCTGGTCGCCGCCGGCCTGCCGGAGCCGTACGCGGCCACGCTGGCCGAGTGCGACCGGGGCATCGCCCGGGGCGAGCTGACCACCGACAGCGGTGACCTGCGCCGCCTCGCCGGCCGCCCCACCACCACCCTCGCCGACGCGGTCGCGGTGGCGCTCAAGGGCTGATCCCCTCGGCGCCGGTGGCCCGGGTGCGCGCCCCGGCCACCGGCGCCCGCGCCCGCGCCGAGTAACTCGTGATCCGGGCGTTTGCGGCGGTGGTCGGCGGGAAGGACCGACCTCCACCTGCCGAACGGAGATGACGTCGATGGAGGACCTCCACCGGTGCCCGCGCACCCTCGCGGCGCGAGCGAGCGGGCGGACGCGACGGAGCACGTCGTGACCGGGCCGGTGGCCGACGAGCCGCTCGGTGAGCTGGAACTCGTGCACAGCTTCACCGGGCCGATGCCGACCGGGGTCAGCGTCTCGCACACCGGCCGCGTCTTCGTCAACTTCCCGCAGTGGGGCGACGAGGTGCCGGCGACGGTGGTCGAACTGCGCGACGGCGCGGAGGTGCCCTTCCCGGACCAGCGGTGGAACAGCCCGTCCGGCGACGACGACGCGACGGCCTTCGTGTCGGTGCAGAGCATCGTGGTCGACCCCGCCGACCGGCTCTGGGTGCTCGACACCGGCAGCCCGATGTTCCGACCCACCGCTGCCGGTGGGCCGAAGCTGGTCCGGGTGGACCTGGACACCGACAGCGTCGGCCAGGTCATCACCTTCCCGACCGACGTGGCGCTGCCCACGACGTACCTCAACGACGTGCGCTTCGACCTGCGGCGCGGCGCGGCCGGCACCGCCTACATCACCGACTCCTCTCACTCCGGCCCGAACGGGATCATCGTGGTGGACCTGGCCTCCGGGGCGTCCTGGCGGCGGCTGCACGACCACCCGTCCACCAAGGCCGAGCCGCTGGCGACGTTCCGGCCGGTGGTCGAGGGCCGGCCGCTGCTGGAACGCCCCGCCGACGGCCCGCCGAAGCCGATCGCGATGGGCTCGGACGGCATCGCCATCTCGCACGACGGCGCCCGGCTGTACTACTGCCCGCTCGTCTCGCGGCACTGGTACAGCGTGTCCACCGACGCGCTCGCCGACCCGGCGGTCGACGACGGCCTGGTCGCCGCGTCCGTGGCCCACGAGGGCGACAAGGGCGGCGGCGCCGACGGGCTGGAGTCCGACGACGACGGTCGGCTCTACCTCACCTCGTACGAGCACAACGCGGTGCTGCGCCGCCGCGCCGACGGCGAGTACGAGACGCTGGTCCACGATCCCCGGCTGCTCTGGCCCGACACGATGTCGGTCGCCACCGACGGGTACCTCTACATCACCGCCAACCAACTGCACCGCCAGCCGACGTACCAGCGCGGCCAGGACCTGCGGCGCAAGCCGTACGCCCTGTTCCGGACCCGGATCGACGCCGGACCGGTGCTGCTGCGCTGACGCCGGGGGCGCGCGGGCGGGCCCGCGCGCCCCCACTCAGCCCTGCCGCGCCTTCTGGCGCGGGTCTGCCTTGTTGAGCACGAACAGCTTGCCTCGGCGGCGGACCACGATCGAGTTCGCCTTCCGCTTCAACGACCGCAGGGAGCTTCTGACCTTCATCCCGAGCCATCCCTTCCTCTGGTGACGCACAGCCGTGACCGGTGCACGGTCGGCCGGCACGAGGCGGCCCCGGCGCCGGAACGTCGTCACCCGGGCCGTCGGCACACCGCGGCTGGTGTACCCGACCCGGCAGCGGGCATTCGCCGTGCCCGCAGCGGGCCGCCGCCGGGTGCGGGCCGGACCGGGCCGCCGGGGTGACCGGGCGCTGACCTCGGCGCGTGCCTACGACCGGTGGTGGCTCCGCTGGGTGGTGGAGCTCCACCCCTGCCGCCGGAGTCGGTCGAACCCGTCCAGCAGGAGGTCGAGAGCGAACTCGAACTCGAACTGGTCGTCACAGCCGGGACCGACGACGGACCGCCCGTCGTGGTCGGCCCGCGAGGCGACCTCCGCAATGTGGGGATACCTGCGGGACATCTTCCGCAGCGCGGCCGCCTGCGTGCCCGGGTCGGGGCCAGGTGCGCCCGGTGCGCCCTCGTCGAACAGCTCCTGGCTGAACCCGAGGACGCGGCTCCCGAGCGCGTGCATCACGTGGTGCGTGAGGTCGACGGAGAGACCGCCGGCCCGGAACATCCCGATCATCGAGTCCAGGTACGCCAGGGTGGCCGGCGTCGGCCTGGTACGTGACTCGATCACCCGCGACGCCCACGGATGACGCAGGAGCGCCTGCCGGGCGGACAGGATCCGCTGCCGGACGGCGCTCTTCCAGTCCACGTCGGGGTCCGGCGGGTCGATCTCCCCGACGACCACGTCGGCCATGCCGTCCAGCAGCTCTTCCTTGTTCGCGACGTGCTTGTAGAGCGCCATCGGGACGACGCCGAGTTCCTGCGCGAGCCGGCGCATGCTGAGCGAGTCGATCCCGGTGGTGTCGGCGAGCGCGACGGCGGCGCGCAGCACCCGCTCGGTGTTCAGCGGGCGACGCCCGGCCTCGCTCTGCTCGGTCACCGGCTCGCCCTTTCCACTCCCGCTTGACAGGTGTACAGCGTACACCTAGAGTCCGTGCGTATTCAGGTGTACGGCGTACACCTGGCCGTCGCGGACAGGAGTCGACATGAGCCCCACGAGAAGGACCGCGGTGACCGCGGGAGTGTTCTTCCTGATCACCGAGATCGCCGCGATCGCGGGGCTGGTGCTCTACCGCCCCGCGCTGACCGACGCCGACTACGTCCTCGGGGCGGGCGCCGACCCTCGGGTGCTGCTCGGCGGGTTCTTCGAGCTGATCCTGGTCGGCGCCATCGTCGGCACGGCGGTCACGCTCTACCCGGTCGTCCGGCGGCAGCACCACGCCGCCGCTCTCGGTTACCTCTGTGTACGCGTCCTGGAGGCGGTCGTCATCGTCGTGGGCATCCTCAGCGTCCTGTCGGTGGTGACGCTGCGCCGGGACGTCGCCGGGACGGCCGGCGCCGACGACGCCTCACTCGTCACCGCCGCCCGGGCACTCGTCGCCCTCCACGACTGGGCGTTCCTGCTCGGTCCCAACGTCGCGCTCGGGGCCAACAGCCTGCTGCTCGCCCTCCTGCTGTACCGGTCGCGAATGGCGCCCCGGTCCATCACCGTGCTCGGGCTGGTCGGCGGGCCGCTCATCTGCGCCTCGGCGACCGCCGTGCTGTTCGGGCTCTACGACCAGGTCTCCACCTGGGGCGCGCTCGCCGCGCTGCCCGTGTTCGCGTGGGAGGTCAGTCTCGCCGGGTACCTCATCCTCCGCGGCTTCGCGCCGGCCGCCGCGCCCGGCGGCGACGTCCCGACGGGCCCGGTACGCGCCGAACTGTCGGCCGGGTGAGCGGTCCGGCCGCGGTGGTGCCGGGGATCGGGCTCCGCGCGGGACCGCCCACATGCGGCGACGGGTCAGCGGGCGGGCGCGGCGCCGGAGGCGCGGGTGATGTCCAGCAGGTGGTGTTCGGTTTCGTGGATCGTGTGCTGGCCGAGCCAGAGCAGCGTCCGGGCCCGGGGTTCCGGCCACGGGTAGACGCCGGTGCGAGCGAGGTCCGCCTGGTCGAGTGCGGAGAACCGGGCCGCCAGGTCGGTCGCGGCGGTGGCCAACGCGGCGAGCACCACCGGCGGGTCCTGTTCGTTGTAGGCGTCGGTGACGGCGCGTTCGTCGCGTCCCATCGGGGTGAACTCCGGCTGGTCGACGGTGAGCGCCAGGACCAGCCGATCGGTCTGGACCCGGAGCACGTCCCGGACGTGGCAGGTGTACTCCAGTGGCGACCACACCCCCTCGGCCGGTCGCCGCCGCAGGTCCGCCACCCCGCCCAGCGCGGTCGCGTACCGCTCACCGGCCGCGGCCAGGAGCCGCGGCAGGTCGGCGGCGGAGACGCCGGCGTAGTCGAAGCCGCACTCGTCGCATTGATCCACCCGCTGAGGCTAACGGCACCACCACGGGGAGGCGACCCCACGCCAGCCGGCGGCGACGGAACTCCCGCGCGTGGGCGGAACTCGGGCCGCGTCCGCTGCGAGCGACGGCGATCCGGCAGGATGGGTGGATGTCCGTGCTGTCCGTGCTGCCTCGCCCGATCGTCGCCGCGCCGATGGCCGGCGGCCCGTCGACACCGGCCCTCGCGGCGGCCGTCTCGGCCGCGGGTGGCCTGGGCTTCCTGGCCGCCGGGATGATCAGCGCCGACCGGCTCGCCGCCGACGTGGCCGAGGTCCGTACCCGCACCGACCGCCCGTTCGGCGTCAACGTCTTCCTGCCGGACGCGAGCGGCGGCGGTGCGGTCGACGAGGCCGCCGTCCGGGCGTACGCCGAGCGGCTCGCCCCGGAGGCCCGGCGGCACGGGGTGACGCTCGGCGAACCGGTCGGCGGCGACGACGCGTACCCGGAGAAGCTGGCCGCCCTGCTCGCGGACCCGGTGCCGGTGGTGTCCTTCGTGTTCGGGCTGCCCGACCGGGCGGCGGTGGCCGCCCTGCGGGAGCGGGGCACCGAGGTCTGGGCCACGGTCACCAGCCCCGACGCCGCCTCCGAAGCGGTCGGACTCGGCGTGGACGCCGTCGTCGTGCAGGGCACCGAGGCCGGCGGGCACCGCGGTGGCCTGCCGGACGACGACGACTACGGGGTGCTGTCCCTGCTCCGGCTGGTCGCCGCCCGCTGCGACCGGCCGCTGGTGGCGGCCGGCGGCATCGCCGACGGCGCCGGGGTGGCGGCCGTGCTGACCGCCGGTGCCGCCGCCGCCCAGGTCGGTACGGCCTTCCTGCGCTGCCCGGAGGCGGGCACCTCCCCGATGCACCGGGCGGCGGTGGCCGGCACCGCGCCGACCGCGCTGACCCGCGCGTTCACCGGGAAGCGGGCGCGGGGGGTGGTCAACGACTTCCTTCGCCGGCACGACGGGTCGGCACCCGTCGGCTATCCGCAGGTGCTGCACCTCACCCGCCCGCTGCTGGCCGCCGCCAAGGGCAGCGGGGACGCCTCGGTGGCGAACCTGTGGGCCGGTCAGGCGCATGCCCTGGCGACGGAGACGCCGGCGGGCGATCTGGTGGCCGAGCTGACCGCCGGGGCCAGGGCCGCGCTGACGGCGGCCGTCGCGAGGTCCGGCGCCTGGGGCTGAGCAGCCACGGCCTTCCCGGGCCAGCCGTGAATTGGGATGCGCCGCCCCGGTGGCCGCCCTACGGTGTCCCTCCGTGACGATCGACATCGTGCGCCTCGCGGACCGCCCGGACCTCGCTGCCCTGTTCGACGAGGACTTCGACGGGGCGTGGCCGCAGTTCATGCTCTGGGATCCGATGGGTGGCATCTACTACAACGTCGCCCACGACCTCTATCCCGAGTTCGTGTTCGCCGCCGTCGACTCCGCCGAGCCCGGGCGCGCCGTCGCGAAGGCGTACGCCGTGCCGCTGCGCTGGACCGAGCCGGAGCTGCCGGACGGCGGCTGGGACCGGGCGATCCAGCGGGCCAGCGTCACCCGCCTCACCGGGGCCACCCCGAACATCGTGTCGGCCATCGAGATCTGCGTCCGACCCGACCGGCGCGGCGCCGGGCTGTCCGCCCGGATGCTCGCCGCCATGCGGCAGGCCGTCGCCGACCGGGGGTACGACACCCTGGTCGCCCCGGTCCGCCCGAGCGGCAAGCACACCGACCCCGAGCTGCCGATGACCGAGTACGCGGCCCGGGTCCGCGACGACGGCCTGCCGGTCGACCCGTGGCTGCGGGTGCATGTGCGCGCGGGCGGACGCATCGAGCGGGTGGCCACCCGGTCGATGATGATCAGCGGCAGCCTCGAGGACTGGCGCCGCTGGACCGGCCTGCCGTTCGACACGAGCGGGCCGGTGCACGTGCCGGGCGCTCTGGTGCCGGTGCACTGCGACGTGGCGCACGACCACGCCGTCTACGTCGAGCCCAACGTCTGGGTCCGGCACCGGCTGTAGGTGGCTAGGAGACTCCTGTCTCGAGCCGCTCCTTCAGGTGCCGGTAGCTCGCCGGCGCGCCCTTCGCCGCCAGCCGGCGGACCATCGGCACGAGCGGCACACCGACCCCGTGTCCGGCGAAGTCCAGGGCGAACGTCACGCGCGACCGCGCGCCCTCGTCGAGGGGTTCGACGGTGACGGTCACGCTCGGCCTGATCGGCCCGTCGACCCCGTGCACGGCCCACCGGCCGGGCCGACTGTCCTCGGTCACCTCCTGGGTCATGGTGCGCTCGACCCCGCCGATCCGGCGGGTCGTCGTGAACCGGGTGCCCAGTCCGACCGGGCCACCCGACTCCAGGCGTACGCCGACGACGTCGTGCTGCCACTCGGCGAACCGGGTGGGATCGGTGACGTACGCGAACATCTCGTCCGGCGGCCGGTCGATGTCGATGGTGGAGACGGCGGCGGTCATGGCTCCTCCTGGTCGTGGTGACGCGGCGGGTCGAGGGTGTCCCGCCCACCACTCATGACACACCGCGAGCGGAGGATGTGACCGGGCGCGTCCGCCACCCCGACGGGCGAGGGCTCAGGCGCCCGGCACCTCCATGACGTACCCGTTGATCGCGCGTACCTGGTCCGCGAGGTCCGGCAGTTCGACCACCTCGACGCC
This sequence comes from Micromonospora sp. U56, assembly GCF_018070095.1. Taxonomy (NCBI): domain Bacteria; kingdom Bacillati; phylum Actinomycetota; class Actinomycetes; order Micromonosporales; family Micromonosporaceae; genus Micromonospora; species Micromonospora sp. U56. The sequence goes on along the minus strand of NZ_JAGPYL010000005.1, from coordinate 105,904 downwards.
CGCCGCCGCCAGCAGCTCGACCCCCTGGCAGTCCACGAAGATCGGCGGTTCCCGCATCGCCAGCACGACCCGACGGATACCCGCGGCCAGGATCAGGCTGGTGCAGGTGGGCGACCGGCGCTGACGCACGCTGCACGGTTCCAGGGAGCTGTAGATGGTCGCTCCGGACAGGTCGACCCCGCGGAGCTTGACCAGCGCGGACTCCTCGGCGTGCACATGGGGATCGGTCTCCCGGGAGTACCCCCGGGCCAGCTCGGTCCCGTCGCGGCCGACCACGATCGCGCCGACCGCGTACGCGGTGGCCTTCGGCGGGCACCGCCGGGAGAGGTCGACCGCGTCCTGGAGCCAGCGGCGGTCGAGGGCGGGCGGCGGGGTCATGGGGTGCCGAACCGTTCCGACAACGCACACCGCAGCAGCACCACGTCCCCCATCTCGCGTACCTCGGCCGGGCGGGCCCGGTGATCCGGGTGCCGACGTGGACCGCCGGCGACGAAGCGCGGCGCCCGGCTGTCCGCCACGAAGAACGGGGCCAGCACCGGGTGCAGCTCGTCGGCCGGACCCGCCTCGAGGACCTGAGTGTGCATCGTCGCACCGCCGTCGACCATGAGCCGGCGCACACCCCGCTCGGACGAGGGACCGCCCCGTCGGCTCCCGGTCGGCCCGGCCCGCTGACGGTGCCCCTGACCGCTGGCGAGGGCAGCCGCGCGGCCCGGCGCGACACGGACCGCACCAGCACGGCGCGCGACCGCTCTTCTCACCCGCGTGAAAGATCGGGCAGCTGGCGGGCCACCTCGGCCGGGGCGGGCATCCGCGCGATCTCCTCGGCGATCGCGCGGGCGGCGTCCCGGTGATCGGTCCGCCCGACGCTCGGCAGGAGCCGCCGGGCGTGCTCGGCGATGGCCGCGGCGCTCGCCTCGTCGCCGAGCAGGCGCAGCGCGGCGCCGGCCGCGCTGACCGCTTCGGCGTTGGCGAACTGGTCGGCGCCCTGCGGCAGGATCAGCTGTGGGACGCCGGCGGCGAGCGCGCCGAGGGTGGTGCCGCTGCCGCCGTGGTGCACGACGAGATCGGCGTGCGGCAGCAGCTGCGCCTGCGGCACCCAGCGTTGCACGCTGACGTTGTCCGGCACGTTGCCGAGCTGGTCCAGGGGCACCCGGCCGGCGGCGACCACCACGCGCGCGTCCAGCGCGGCCGACCCCTCGATGGCCGCGCTCAGCAGCTCCCGGGTGCCGAAGGCGGTGCCGAGCGTCAGGTAGATCAGCGGCAGTGACCTACGGTGGCGGTCCCAGCCGGGCAGCGCCGCCGGCGTCGAGTACGCGACGGGCCGTAACTCGATCCGGTCCGCGGTGGCGAGGAAGCGCTCGTCCTGCAACGACGGTGGGCAGATGTCGACGTGCGGCCGCCCGGCGGCCTCGGCGTTCCGGGTGGGCAGTTCCAGGCCGATGCCCTCGGGGATCATCCGCCCGAAGCCGTGCCAGATTCCCGGGATGCCGGCCCGACGGGCGGCGACGGCCGCTCCCGGCACGCCCCATTCGTGTACGACGAGGTCGGGCTCCAGCCGGGCGAGTTCCGGTGCCAGGTCCTCGGCGTAGATCTCGTAGAACGCGTCCGCGGGACGGAAAGGGCGCAGGCCGTTCGCGGCGAGCGGTGCGTGCACCTCCTCGCCGACGGCGAAGTGCACCTCGTGTCCGGCCTCCCGGACGGCCACCGCCAGTGGGATCAGCGGATAGGTGTGACCGACCGATGCGAGGCTGGCGAACAGTACGCGCATTCCGACGAAGGTACGCCGCGCCTCCGGGCACCTCGCGGCCCCCGGGGCCGACACCGGCGGGCCGCGTCATGGACGTGACCCGCCGCTGCCTGACCTGCCGGAACGCGTTGACCGCTACTCGTCGCCAGCACGACAACCGGATGGCGCAACGAACGAGTCATGCGTGGCCTCCCGTAACACGCCAATCGATCGTTGTCGCTCAGTTTCCACCGGGCCGGCCGCCGGCCACAGCCGCGCCCGCCACCGGTCGCCCGGTCGGGTGAAGCCGGGCCAGCTTCGCGACACGAATTCCCCGCCCGCGACCTGGAGCCGGTACCGGCCGGGCGGTACCGGGCAGTGCAGCCGCACATGTCCATCACGAGGTCGTGTGCGACGACGAGTTCCGCTCCGGCCACCGGCACAGTCTGCGGCATCCGGACCCGACCGGCGGCGACCACGACTGTCACTTCTGGCGCCCCCCGGCCGGCCGAGCGGCGTGTCATCATGACCCTACATCGCGGGGGGAGAAATTCATGCGCGCGTACCGGCTGGTGGGCATTGCCGCGGTCCTGGGTGGACTCGTCGCGGCGAGCATGACGGCGAGCGCCCCTCCCCTGGGTCCGGGCGTACCGACCTCGTACCTCGACCCGACGGTGGTGGGCGCCGCCCGGCCGGCCCAGCCGGCCCAGCCGGGCCCGGTCGGCGCACGCCTCGCGCCGACGGGCGCGGCCGCGGAGCGCGGCACCGCGCAGGGCGACACCGCGCAGGGCGACACCGCGCAGGGCGACACGGCGTCCGGTGCGGCGACACGGACGCCGACCGCGACGGGGGCCGTGAAGCCGGTGCCCACGAACCCTGTCGGCCGTCATTTCCGGCCGATCACGGGGCTGAACGAGGTGCGCAGCGACTTCAACGGCGACGGCCGGCCGGATCTCGCCGTGGCGGAGCTGCGCAAGGTGGTCAACGGCGGGCAGACCGGCGCCGTCCACGTGCTCTTCGGCGATCCCAGGGGTGGTTTCACCAACGCGGGGAGCCAGTACTTCGACCACACGACGCCGGGCATGCCGACCGACGAGGGCTCGCCCGACCCGCACGGCGAGATCAACGACTTCGGCCGCGCGCTCGGCTCCGGCGACTTCGACCACGACGGCTTCGCCGACCTCGCGATCGGCAGCGTGCACGACCGGTTCCGCATCCTCTACGGCGGTCCGTCGGGGCTGACCACCGCCGAGGCCCGGATGATCCGGCTCGCCGACGTGGCGCCGGAGGCCGACGTCCCCGGTGAGGGCGTCACCGGCGAGAACCAGTTCGGCTCCGCTTTCACGGTGGGCGACTTCAACGGTGACGGCACCGACGACCTGGTGACCGGGGCACCCCGCGCCGGCCGTCCCTGGGTCGGTGGCGTCGCGCTGTTCCGCGGTACGCCCGACGGGCTGCGTCCCGCCGCCGCCCAGTACGTCCCCGGCAACGCGGCCGGCCTGCCCGTCCGCCCGGAGACCGACGGCTTCGGTGCCGTGCTGGCTGCGGCGGACTTCGACAACGACGGCCGCGACGACCTCGCGGTCGGCTACCCGCGCGACCACTTCGGGTCGGTGTACTTCGCCGGATCGGTGGTCATCCTGCCCGGAACGGGCGACGGTCTCGGCATCGCCGGGGCGCGGCTGTTCTACCAGGACACGCCGGGCGTGCCGGACGTCGCCGAGTACGGTGACGGCTTCGGTCACGCCCTCGCCGCCGGTGACCTGACCGGAGACGGCTACGCGGACCTCGTGGTGAATGCCCAGCGCGAAGGCTTCAGCTCCGACACGGTGAACCGGGGCGGCTCGGTCACCGTGCTGCGTGGCTCGTCCACCGGTCTCACCGCCGATGGCGTGCAGTACTGGACGCAGCGGAGCCCCGGCGTCCCGGGCAGCGACGACCCGTCGGCGTTCTTCGGTTCCGAGCTCGCGTTCGGCGACTTCGACAACGACGGTCGGGGCGACGTCGCCGTCGGGAGCCCACAGGAGACCGTCGGGGGTGTCGCCGGGACGGGCGCGATCACGGTCTTCCGGGGCAGCGCACCGGGGCTCACCACCACCGGGCTGCGCAGGCTGGACTGGAAGACAACGGGCGTACCGGCGAGCGCCGGCAGCCCGTACTTCTACCTCGGCGACGTCCTCCGTACGGTGCGCCAGCCCGACGGCGCCGCCGGCCTCGTCGTGGGCTGCTGGAACGCGACGGTCAACGGGTTGCAGCGGGCGGGCGCGGTGATGGTCGTCCGCAGCACGCCGGCGACGCCGGAGGCGCCCGGCGGGGTCACCGTCAACGGCCTGAGGACGTGGTCGGCGGCCGACCTGCCGGTCGGTCCCGAGGCTTTCGCGGGCTTCGGCAGGCATCTCGGCTAGCCGTTCCGGAGGCGGCGTCGTACCCACCGCCTAGGCTCCCGGTGCATGGGAGATCCCTTCACGGTGCGCATCGCGGTCCGGGGCTACGAGCTCGACACCCAGGGCCACCTGAACCAGGCCGTCTACCTCCAGTACGCCGAGCACGCCCGGTGGGAGTGCCTGCGTGCCGCCGGCATCTCGCAGGACCGGCTCATCGCCACCGGCGTGGGACCGGTCGCCCTGGAGGTCACCCTGAGATACCTGAGGGAGCTGCGCGGCGGGGACGAGGTGGACGTGTCCTGCGAGTTCCACTGGGGCGAGGGCCGGACGTTCCGGATCGAGCAGGACTACCGCCGCCTGGACGGCACCCAGGTCGCGACGGTGACCGGGGTGGGCGGTCTGCTCGACCTGTCGACCCGGCGGCTCGTGGCCGACCCGCGGGAGCGGTTCCGGGAACTGGCCACCGAGCCGGGACCGCTCCGCCTCTGAGGCCGGCGTGCCGACCGGGCGGCGACCGACCCGGCGACGGGACGCCGCCACCGGCCGTACGGGCAGCCTTCCGGCCGGCTTCTCGGCGCTCTGACAGCGCGTCGACCGTCGGCCCCGGCGGCCTCCGGCGGACCGGTGGCGGACCTGCCCGGACGACCCGCTCCGCGCCTGCCGATCTTGGTGGGCGGGGTGTGGCATCGTGATGGGGATGGAGCCGGACGGTGACGCCGAGGCGCGCCGGACGCTGCCCGAACCGCTGCGGGTGGGCCTGCGGGTGCTGCGCGACTACCGGCCCACGCTCGGGCGGCTGCGGGCGCTGCTGCGCAGCATGGTGACCTCGTTCGTGGTGCTCAGCCTGACGCTGTGGCTGCTGCCGGGGGTCACCGCCAGCGGCCTGGTCGCGATGCTGTGGCTGGTCGGGCTGATCGCCGGGATCGGTGCGGTGCTGCGCCCGCTGCTGTTCGCGCTCTCCACCGCGCTGGGCGGCCTCGGGGCGCTGGCCATCGGCGTGTGCGTGCAGGCCGTCGTCATGTACGTCGCGTTGCGCCTGGACCCGGAGGCGCACGTCCGCGGGTTCGCCGACGCCTTCGCCGCCGCCTGGCTCGCCGTGGCGCTGGCCGCGATCCTGAACTGGCTCGCCGACGCCGGCACCGACGACGCGTTCGTCAGCGAGATGCTGTGGGTGATGAACCGGGTACGCCGTGGACCGGCTCGCCACCGGCGACCGGCCTGGCACCGCCGCGGCGCCGGCGGGGCGCCACCCGAGCGGCAGACGGCCGACGCCCTGCTCGTCGTCCAGCTCGACGGCGTGGCCGCTCCGCTGGTGCAGTGGGCCATCCGGGCCGGCAACCTGCCCACGATCGGTGGGTGGCTGCGCTCCCGCAGTCACCGGATGACCCACTGGCACACCGGCCTGCCGGCCACCACGCCGGCGGCGCAGGCGGGCCTGCTGCACGGCGAGGTCCGCCGGGTGCCGGCCTATCGCTGGTACGAGAAGGCGACCGCGGACGACAGCGCCAGCCGTCTCATGGTGACCAGCCGTCCCCGCGACGCCGCCGCGGTCGAGCGGCGGCTGTCGACCGGGCAGGGGCTGCTGCGGGACGGCGGGGTCAGCATCAGCACGGTCTTCTCCGGCGACGCCCCCACCAGCCTGCTCACGGTGAGCCGGGCCGGGCTGCCCGGGCGGTCCACCCGGGGCTACGCGGCGTTCATGGCCAGCCCGTACGGGTTCGCCCGGGCCATCGTGCGCGGCGCCGGGCAGGTGGTTCGCGAGCTGTACGAGGCGCGGCGGCAGCGACTGCGCGGCGTACAGCCCCGGGGGCGCCGAAGCGGCTCCTATCTGGCGCTGCGCCCGATGGCGAGCCTGCTCAGCGACCTCAACGTGTCGCTGATCGCCGAGCAGATGGCCGGTGGGGCACCGGTGATCTTCTGCGACTTCCTCGACTACGACGAGGTGGCCCACCACGCCGGGCCGGCCCGGCCGCAGGCGCTGGCGGTCCTCGAAGCGCTCGACCAGACGCTCGGCATCCTTCAGCGGCTGGCGGCCGAGGCGGCGCGGCACTACCACATCGTGGTGTTGAGCGACCACGGGCAGAGCCAGGGCGCCACCTTCCGCCAGCGGTACGGCGAGTCGCTGGCACAGGTGGTCGCCCGACTCGCCGCGCCCACGGTACGCCCGACCGCCCCCGACGGCCGGCCGACGCCCCCGACGCCGGTGCGGGAGGCGGCGACCGCCGAGGCCGCCGGCCCGGTCGAGGAGTGGGGACGGGTCAACACGCTGCTGACCGAGGTGGCGGGCCGGGGCGGGGCGACCGGCACGGCGACCCGGGTGGCGGTGCGGTCGCACACGGACGGGGGCGAGGTCACCCTGGGCCCGGCCGACGAGGAGGCGGCGGCGGCGACCCGGACCGATCCGGAGACCGTGGTGGTGGCGTCGGGCAACCTGGCGATGATCTACCTGCCCCGCCATCCGGGGCGGCTGACCCGCGAGCGGGTCGACGCCCTCGTACCGGGGCTGATCGACGGCCTGGCCGGGCATCCCGGCATCGGCCTGGTCGTCGTCGACTCGGCCGCCGGGCCGCTGGCCATCGGGGCGCGCGGCTGCCACAACCTGAGGGACGGACAGGTCGACGGCGACGACCCACTGGCCCCGTACGGCCGGTGGGCGCGTCAGGACCTGCTGCGCCACCAGACGATGGACCACGTCGGCGACCTCGTGGTGATCAGCGCGGTGGACCCGGGTCTGGAGGAGGTGGCGGCCTTCGAGGAGCTGGTCGGCTGCCACGGCGGACTCGGCGGCTGGCAGACGGAGGCCCTGCTCATCCACCCCGCCGACTGGCCGCAGGAGGGCGAGCTGGTCGGCCCGGAAGCCGTGCACGGGCAGTTGCTCGCCTGGCTGCGCCGGCTCGGGCTGCGCCGGCCCGACGAGCGGGACGACCCGGCGGCCCGCACAGTGGACCCCGACGTGAGCGACGCGGAGCGCCGGCAATCGGCTACGGCGCCACCGGCGGCTCGCCCGGCAGGGCCCGGCGCCTGGCCAGCCAGCTCAGCCCCTGGCTGACCAGCACGACGAGCAGGATCGCGGCGACGACGCTCTGCCACGGCTCCGGGAAGATCGCTCGCCCGAGGACGCCGATCGCGGCGTAGAGCACCGACCACAGCAGGCTGGCGGGCACGTCGGCGAGGGCGAAACGCCGCCAGGTCAGCCCGGACAGGGCCGCCGCCAGCAGCACCGGGATCCGGCCGCCCGGGATGAGCCGGGACACCAGCAGCGTCGAGACGAGTTTCTCGCGCACGCGCGCCGTCATCCGGCCGACCTGCTGCCGCCCGCGGAGCCAGTGCAGGCGCCGGGCGAGCCGCTCGCCGCCCCAGCCGAGCATGCCGTAGGTCGCCAGATCGCCCGCGTACGCCCCGAACGCGCCGGCGATCACGACGAGGACCACGGTGACCGGATGCTGGTGGGCGGCGAGCGCGGCGGCGCCGCTGACCGCCGCGCCGGTCGGCACCACCGGGACAACGGACCCGAAGAGCACCACCAGGACCAGCGAGCCCAGCACGCCGAGCGTCGCCGTCACGGCCGGCGCACCGCGACGGACTCGCCCGGCCGCAGCACGTGCACCCGGGTGCCCGGCGAGACCGCCTCGGCGTGGCGGGCGAAGTCGTCCCCCGGGCCGAAGAACCGGTCCGGCCGGACCCGTTCGCAGCCGACCGGCCAGAAGGTGCCGAAGTGGATGGGTACGGCCCGCGCCGCCGCCACCCGCCGTACCGCCTCCGCGGCGCCCGCCGGATCGAGGTGGCCGGGGCCGAGCGTGGGTCCCCACCCACCGACCGGGACGAGCGCCAGGTCGAGTGGCCCCAGCCCGGCCATCTCGTCGAAGAGGCCGGTGTCCCCGGCGAACCAGGTCCGCAGCCCGCCGTCGATCAGGTAGCCGAGGGCGGGTGCGCGGTGCCGGGACCACGGACCGCGGCCGGCGTGGTGGGCGGCGGGGACGGCGGCGACCGTGACCCGCCCGATCGTGGTGCGGTCGCCGACCGCGAGTTCCGTGCAGCGCCGGGCGGCCGCCGCGCCCAGCGCCTGACGGACCACCCGGCCCGCACCCGCCGGCACCACCAACGCGGTGTCCGGGGGCAGCCGGCGCAGCGACGCGAAGTCCAGGTGGTCGGCGTGCAGGTGCGAGACGAGTACGGCGTCCGGGGCGCCCGGCAGCCGCGGGGTGGGCCCACGGCGTCGGCGCAGGTGGGCGAGCCGGTCACGCAGCAGCGGGTCGGTCAGCAGCCGGGTGTCGGAGTCCTCGATCCACACGGTGCTGTGCCCGTACCACGTCAGCCGCACGACACCGCCTCGGTCACGCCTGCCACCGTATCCGGCGGTGCCACCGCGCGGCCCGAACCTGACGTGGCCCGCCGCGGACCGAGGTGGGCTTCCTCCCCTGCCGGTCGGCGGAGGGGTCGAATCAACCATTCCGCCGGAAATGCTGTCACCGACTGGGCCCGGCAACCTCCGCCGGGGTCTGCCCGCCACCCGCACCGCCTACCGATCACGTCGCAGGTGAGCAACGGGCGGGGCGGGGTGAGCGGCACCCGGCACCGCCCGGAGCGAGGTCCGTCCTGACGCTCGGGAGGCCGCGGGCGGAACCGGGCCGCCGGCCGGTTCGCAGTTGGACGGAACCGGCCCTGGGTGCCGGCCACCGCCGCTAGCGTCGGGACCATGCCCGCCCGCCCGTCCCGCTGGACGATGCCGCCCCGGGTACTGGAGGCGCCGTCGTACCTGCAGGCGTTCGTGCTGTCCGGGGTGGTCACCGTGCTGCTCGTCCGGGCCTTCCTCCAGGCGGCCGGCTACCCGCAGCTCGGCGGCGGTGGGCTGCACATCGCGCACGTGCTCTGGGGTGGCCTGCTGATGACCACCGGACTGGGTGTCGCGCTGGTCTTCCTGGGCAGCGCGGCGCGCAACCTCGGCGCGGTCCTGGGCGGGATCGGCTTCGGGCTGTTCATCGACGAGGTGGGCAAGTTCGTCACCGCCGGGACCGACTACTTCTACGCCCCGGCGGCCGGCATCATCTACGGCGCCTTCGCCCTGCTCGTGGTGATCACCCAGGCGATCCGGGGCCGGATCCGCCCCACCGGTCCGGAGCGGACGGCGAACGCGCTGTACGCGGTGGTCGGCGGGCTGCGCACCGGCCTCACCGACGACCGGCGGGCCGCCGCCGCCCGGCTGGTGCGCGGATGCGGCCCGGACGTCGAGGACGCGATCGGCCGGCTGCTCGACACGGTGCCCCGGCGGGAGGCACCCGGCCCCCGGTTCTGGCAGCCCTGGCTGCGCCGGGCCCGCCAGGCGGTGGTCTGGGTGACCACGCACCGGTGGGTGGTGGCGCTGGTGGTGCTCTACCTGGTCGGCGAGCCGTTCGTCGTCGTGCTGGGGGTCCTGGTGGACACGATCAGCGGCCAGCTGCACGACCAGCGGGAGTGGCGTGCCGTGCTCGGGGTCTCGATCTCCGCGCTGATCACCGCGGTGCTCAGCATCCGCGGGGCGTCGCTGCTGCCTCGCGACCGGACGCGGGCCTTCCGGCTGTTCAAGCTCGCCCTCCTGGTCGACCTGCTGTTCGGGCAGATCTTCAGCTTCACCGTCAACCAGTTCGGGGCGCTCACCGCGCTCGCCGTGGACCTCTTCCTGCTCGGCGTGGTGACCGCGGAACACCGACGGCTCTGCCGGCAGGGCCCGGAGCCCGACCGCTGAACTCCGCCTCCCCGACCGCCGCCCCGACCGCCGTCGCGGCCACGGCCGCCCGGGGAATCAACGTCCGGCGCCGTGCCGGCCGCCGACCGGTCCGGCCTCAGGGCAGCCCGCTCCAGGGGTCCTCGCGGCGCCAGATCGTCGGCAGGTGCAGGGCGACGCCGTCGCGGTCGGCGAGGCGGCCGAGCACGCGCATGGTGGTGTCGAGGTCGTCACCGGCGTACGGCAGCGCGCGCGGTGGCCGGTCCAGTGGGCGGAAGAAGTCGTCCCAGTGGGTGAGTACGACCCGCCGGGCACCGACGGTCCGCACGGTCTGCGCCCAGTACCTCGTGAGGTACCCCTCGTCCCGCGCGCCGAGCTGACCGACCCCGAGGTACGCGACGTCGGCGCGGTGCCCCTCCAGCGCCCCGGGAACGAAGCCGGCGCTGCCCTGCACCAGGGCGGTGCGACCGCTGTCGTGCCGGACCAGGAGCGACCACGCCTCACCGCACCGGTAGGCACGGGCCCTGACCGGCGGCACGACGGGCTCGGTGATGTGCCCGGGGAAGCGGTCCGGGGGGCAGTGTTCCGACGCCACGAACCCGAGGGTGAACTCGCCCGACGTGACCTGCTCGCCGGGGGCCACGACGCGGATCCGGTCCGGCGGCAGGCCGTGGCCGCGCCCGACGTTGGCGGCCGATTCCCCACCGACGAGCGTCGCGTTGGTGCGCTCCGCGACGACGGCGGAGTCCAGGACATGGTCGAAGTGGGTGTGCACCGGCACGACGGCGTCCAGCCGGCGGTCGGAGAGCCCGGCCCGGGCCAGCGCGCCGGCGATCCGCTCCTGGTCGGGAGCGATCCTGGAGAACGCGACCTTGAGCAGCGAGGGCCGGGAGAAGAACCCGTCGGTCAGGATGGCGGATTCGCCGTCGTCCAGCAGCAGCGTGGACACGCCCAGGAACACGGCCGCGAACCTTCCGGCGGCCGGCGGCACGTCGAACCGGGCCGCGTAGCGGTGGAGGTCGGGACGGCCGAGCTTCAGGCGCATGGGCGGGATGCTAGCTCGCCGGGGGTCGCGGCGGACGCCGCTCGTTGTCCGGCGCGGCGCGGGGGCGCCTCCGTTCGAGGCCGGCCCGGACCGTCGTCCGGCTCCGCGCGGCCGGCTCCGCGGCGGTCGTCGGCGAGGGACGACGTGGTCCCGCCGATCCGACCTCGAACGGAGGCGGACCGGCGGGACCCGTCGGTCTCGACAGGTTGCCGCGCAGCAGATCCCGCGGCGATCGCCGGATCAGGGTGCGGACGCGGTCAGCGGGTGCGCAGCGGGGCGAGCGCGGTGCTCCAGGCCACGACCTGGTCCAGCGTGGCGGTGAGCGCGTCCTGCTGGAACTGGGTCGGCTTGAAGACGCTGAAGTTCTCGAAGTCGGTGAAGAGCGACAGCGCCACCTGCGCGCGCACGTCGGCCATCTGGAGCTCGCCGGCGATCAGGCGGAGGTGCTCCACGGCCCGGGTGCCGCCGGCGGAGCCGTAGCTGACGAAGCCGACGGCCTTGTTGTTCCACTCGGCGTACAGGAAGTCGATGGCGTTCTTGAGGGCACCCGAGGTGGAGTGGTTGTACTCCGGGGTGACCATCACGAACCCGTCGAACGACGCGATGGTGTTGGCCCAGCGGAGCGTGTGCGGCTGGGTGTACTGGCCCATCGCCGGCGGGTACGCCTCGTCGAGGTGCGGCAGCTGGTAGTCGAGCAGATCGACGAGCTCGAACTCCGCGTCGGAGCGCTGCTTGGCGACCTCGAGGGCCCAGCGGGCGACGGCTTCTCCGTTACGCCCCGGGCGGGTGCTACCGAGGATGATTCCGATCCTGGTCATGGCGGGTGCCTTTCAGAAGTCCTTGCCTGGCTCCGTGAAGGCTAGCCACTGCTTGCTTGGTCAAGCAATTAACTGGCCCGTGCCGACTGTCACAGCACCGGTACCGATTTGTTTGGTCAAGCAACTAGAATGGGTGGCATGTCCGGTAACTCCGCCACACCCCTGCGACCTCTCAGCCCCGACGAGGAGGCGCTGGTCCGCGCCCTGGGCCAGCTGATGTACGTCCTGCCCCGGGCGATCGACGCCGACATGGTCCGCGCACACCAGTTGCCCTTCACCGAGTACAACGCCCTGCGGATCCTCTCCGAGGCGCCGGACCGGCGATTGCGGATGAACGAACTCGCCGCCGCCTGCCAACTCTCCCTGAGCGGGATGAGCCGCACGATCAGCCGCTTGGAGTCACAGGGCCTGGTCGAGCGGGTCCGGAGCGGGGAGGACGCGCGGGGCTGGAACGCCGTCCTCACCGATGCCGGCTTCGCCCGCCTGGAGCAGTCCTGGCCGAGCCACCTGGCCGCCGTGCGGCGGCGGTTCCTGGACCACTTCGAGGGCTTCGACCTCGCCCGGTTGGCCAGCGCGTTCCAGCGGGTCGGCACGGCCGACTGAGCCCCGACGTCGCGATCCCCCGGGCCGAGGTGGCACACCGAGCCGGCCGCCGGCTCACCCCCGGTCTCTCGAGGTCGAGCCGCATCCGGAGAATGGTCGATACTTCGGCTGGCAGACACAACACAGCGTCGTCATGGGGTATCAAGGAGCAGTGGCAGCCGAGCAGGGCCCCGTGGCCATCTCCGATCTGGTCGGCGCCGAACGCCGGGCGGTGGCGGAAGAGCTCTGGCAGAAGTGGCGATTCGAGGGCCGCGGCGCCGCCCTGCTCTTCGGGTTCGCCGGTGTCGGCAAGTCGGACCAGGTCGTCCGACCACTGCGGAACTGGGCGGCGGGCCAGTCCATTCCGACGGCCTGGGTCGACGTGCCCGTGGGGACAGCCGACGTGGCGACGACGATCGGCGGCCGCATCCTGGAGGAGCTGAAGGACGGGGGTCACGCGGGGCTGGCCGCCACGGTGTCGGCCGACGCCACCCTCGCCGACATCCTCCGCTCGCTGCTGGCGGCGGGCACGCTCGTCGTCATCGACGAGTTCCAACGGCTGCTCGACCCGCAGGGCAAGCCGTCGGCTTCCATGGCGCGAATGCTGGAGCAGCTCGCCCGGCGCCCGACGGACCGGGGTTGCCTGCTGCTGGTGTCGAACCGGCACCTCGACTGGACCTGGACCGAGCACTTTCACGTCACCGAACTGCTGCCGCCCGACGACGCCGACGCCATCACGATCGTCCTCGACCATCTCGGCGCGCAGCAGGCCGACGCCCGGTTCCCGTACCACCGGCGGCCGGAGGTCGTACGCCGCCTCGGACGGAACCCGAGAGTGCTGCGGCTGCTCGGCTACCTGCTCAAGTCACACCTGTTGGAAGGGCTGTTGCCACCGACCGGGAGTGCCCCCGAGGAACCCTTCGACGCGAAGCTCGTCGAGGAGATCGAACGGACGCTGCTGGCCAAGGCCGCCGAGGGCCTGCCGGAGTCCACCCGCGCCTTCCTGCGCGACATGTCGGTGATCCGCGACTGGGCCGACTGGGACCTCATCGAGGCGATGGGCGGCGGCCGGGGTGAGGTCCGGGAGCTGGTCCGCGGCGCCCAGGAGCGGTACCTCCTGCAGGCCCGCACCCAGACCGACCGGCCGGGAGCCGGTCCCGCCGGGCGATACCAGGTGCATCCGCTGCTCCGCGAGGCGGACGGCGTCCAGCTGCGACGGGACGGCGCCGCATGGCGGGCCGCCCACGGTCGCGCCGGCGACTGGTACGCCCGGAAGCTGCAGGCCGCCGGCCGGACCGCGGTCCACGACCGGACCCTCCTGCTCGGCCTGGACGGCGCCGCTTACCACTACACCGCGGCCGACGCGGAAGAGGCCCTGCTGACGGCGATCGAGCCGGCCAGGCGCCACATCGGACAGCGCTACGGGTGGATGTCGGTGCGGGTGAACACCGTCGGGGAACGGGACGCCCGCATCGCGCTGCTGGAGCTGTACAACAGCCGGTGGGGCACCCCGGGAACCCACTACCACCTGGCCATGCTCCTGCGTGATCGCGGCCGTCCGGAGGACCTCTCCCGAGCGGTCCCCCAGGCCGAGTCGGCCACCCTGGACCAGGATCACGCCGACCCCTGGGTGTTGTGGGCCAAGCTCGTCTGGGCGGTGGACGGCACCGAGGCGGCGATCGCGGTGGCCCGCAAGGCCACCGCCCACGTCGCGCCGGCCAAGAGCCTCTTCTCGGTGTACCAGCAACTCGGCGGTTACCTCAACGAACGGCGGCGTACCGGGGAAGCCATCGCGGCGCTGCGCCAAGGTGTGGACCGCGCCCGGGGCAACACCGAGCGACTGGCCGCGCTGGCCGCCCAGTACGCGGCCGGCGCGCCCACCGACGACCTGCTCGAAGAGGTGGTCGCCTGGCTGCGGGAAAAACCGGAACTCGAGGTCCAGTACCGGTTGGCGCAGGTCTACCTGCTGGAACGCGGGCAGCGCTGGCATGAGGCGCTGGCGCTTCTCGCCGACGGCCGACGGTTGAGCCCGAGATACATCAACTTCTCCGTGCACGAGGCGCTGTGCCACCTCGCGCTGGCCGACGCCGTGCGGGCCCAGGAGGCCGTCGACAACTACCCCGCCCAGAAGAGCTTCTCCACGTCGTCGGCCTCCACCTGGTGCGCGGCCTTGGTCGCCCTCGAACTCGGACGGACCTCGGACGCGTCGGAACTGGCCCGGACCTATCTCGGCAGCGACGTCGCCGTCTCGACTCCGGAACAGCTCCGCGCGCTGTTGCTCCACAGTTGGGACACCAGCGTCGGCCGCCTGGACTTCACCTCCCCGCCCTCGTTGGTGTTTCCGATCCTGCCGCCCGCCCTCAGCGGCCTGTCGACCATCGCCGTCCGGCCGCAGTACGGCGATCCCGTCCTGCCTCGGCAGCAGCCGGGCGGTGCCGGGGCGACCCGGGACGGCCGGCCGCACGTCCTCGCACTGGCCACCGAGTGGTCCTCCTCGCTCGGCGGCCTGAGCACCTTCAACCGGCAGCTGTGCGGCTCGCTGACCGCGCACGCCCGGGTGACGTGCGTGGTGTTGCGGGCCACCGACGAGGAGCGCCGGGACGCCACCTCGGCGGGCGTCACGCTGATCGAGGCCCCGGAGGCGCCCGGAGCCTCGGACGTCGACCGGCTGTCCCGCCGGCCGCCGCTTCCCGAGGGCACCGTTCCCGACGTGATCATCGGACACGGCCGGTGGACCGGCCCGGCCGCCCACCACCTGGGCGACGACTTCCCGCACGCCAAGCGCCTGCACTTCCTGCACGTCATTCCCGACGACATCGAGCGCCACAAGGCGGACCGCGGGGTGGACGCGGGGGTGCTCGCCGAGGAACGGCAGGAGGTCGAGCTGGCGCTCAGCGCCGAGGCCGACCACGCCGTGGCGGTGGGGCCGCGGATGTACTACTGGTTCCTGCGGGACCTGGAGGCTCGCGGCGTCGACCCGGCGCGGTTGATCCGCCTCGATCCCGGCTTCGACCTCGGCGTCGGACCTTCCCGCCAGCCACCACAGGGCCGGCCCTGGACGGTGCTCCTCGTCGGCCGGACGGAGGACGACCGGCTCAAGGGGCTCGACCTGGCGGCGCGCGCCTTCAACCTGGCGCGCCGTCGGCGTGGCGCCGGCACTCCCCGGGTCGAACTCCTCGTCCGCGGCGCTCCTCCGGAGACGTGCTCCACCCTGGAGGACCGGATGCGGGGCTGGGCCGCGGACGCGTCGCTGCCGGTGCGGGTGCGCCCGTACTCGACCAGGGCGGAGCGGCTGGCCGCCGACCTGCGCGCGGCCAGCCTGCTCCTCATGCCCTCCCGGGCCGAGGGTTTCGGCCTCGTGGCGGTGGAGGCCATCCTCGCCGGCACGCCGGTGCTGGTGAGCAGCGAGAGCGGCCTGGGAGAGCTGCTGGAGGAGCGGCTCGGGCCGGAGGAGGCGGCCCGGATCGTGGTACCGACGACGGGTGACGACGAGCGCGACGTCGAGAACTGGAGCAACGCCATCCACGGTGCGCTGCGCAAGCGGGAGGCGGAGTTCCCCGGGATCGCCGAGCTTCGCGCCCGGCTGGCCAGCGAGCTGACCTGGTCCATGGCGACCGCCACCCTGCTGGACCGCGTCCTGAACACGGCGGACACCAGGCCACCGGCGCCCCGGTCACCCGAGGAGTCGCCGTACGAACGGCCGGCGGCACCGCGAGTTTGACCGCGAGGAGCCGGACCCGGGTCCGGAGGGCCGCGCCGCACCGGGTCGTGGCCATGAGCGCAGTGTCGCCAGTTTCTGGAATCAGTCAAGGTTGTGTTCGGGCGGCGTCGCCCACCCCCGCTACGGGTCATGATCGGCGATCCCAGCCTGAGCCGTCGCGGCCGGAAGCCCCGCCGGCCCAGCCCGCCGTGCAGCGGCGGGCGACCGGGCATGGTCGCGGTCGGATCGGGAATCGCAGGGCCGCCAGCAGGACCGACGGAGGAGACACGCCATGACGGACCCATCGCTCACCGGGTCGACCAGTGCTCGGCCACAGTCCTCGCCGCAGGAGCGGGACCGCGGGCCGGCCGGCGGCGGCTTCGCCGTCGTGGAGATGTTCACCTCCCAGGGCTGCAACAGCTGTCCACCGGCGGAGGAACTGCTGACCGAGATCGAACGCGAGGCCCGACAGGAGGGACAGCCGGTCTACGCCCTCGGATTCCACGTCGACTACTGGGACGACCTGGGCTGGCCCGACCCGTTCGCCGACGGGGCGTACACCGCGCGGCAGGGGGCGTACGCGCGCGCCTTCGGCTCCGGGGGGTTGTACACGCCGCAGATGATCGTGAACGGCACCGTCGAGTTCGTCGGCTCCGACCGCCGACGGGCGGCGACCGCGATCGCCGCCGCCCTGACGGAGGCAGCCACCACGCCGCTCGCGCTCTCGGTCGAGGACGCCGCCGGGGGTGACGGGCACCGGGTGATGGTGGACTACCAGGCCGAACGTCCGCCGGGGCGGGCGGTGTTGAACATTGCGGTCGTGGAACGTGGCCTGGAGAACGACGTCCCCCGGGGCGAGAACGCCGGGCGGACGCTGCGGCAGGACAACGTGGTGCGCGCCTTCACGTCGGTGGGCCTGGACCCCCCGAACGGGCGGGTCGAACTGGCGGTGCCACCGGACCTCGATCCTGGACATGCCTCGGTGGTCGGCTATGTGCAGCGCCACGGCAACAAGGCGATCGTGGGCGCCACGGCCGTCGAGCTCGCGATCGAGCAGGGCGTCTAGCCCCGCCCCGGCAGCGGTCGGCGGGTTGCCGCCGGCGTCCCGTCGGGGGTCATCGGCCGGCCGGCGCCCGGTTGGCCTTGCGCAGCCCGAGCAGGGCCACCAGGGCGAGCAGGATGACGGCGACGGCGTACCCCTTGGCTGTCGGGAGCAGGCCGCCGCGGACCACGAGGAAGCCGGCGATGACGGTGGGCAGGCCGAAGCCGACGTAGCAGACGATGTAGAGCAGGGAGAGCACGCTGGCGCGTTCGTGCGCCTCCACCAGCGGCACGACCGTCTTGAGACTGCCCTGGAATCCGCCACCGAAGCCGACGCCCCCGAACGCGAGCCCGACGAAGAATCCGGCGACGGATTCGGTGGTGACCGACACCAGCGTGATGATCATGCCCAGGATGAGTGCGCTGATTCCGGTGAGCATCACCGTCCGCGCGGGGGCGTTGCGCAGCAGCAGGATGGCGACGGTCCCGAAGACGGCGAAGACGAAGACGACCAGGCCGCCGGCCACGATCGAGCTCTCCATGAGGGCGCGCGTGAGCGCCGGACCGAGCGCGCCGAAGAAGCCGGCCAGCGCCCAGACGGAGAAGACCACCGGAGCGACGACGAGTACCGGCGCGCGTACGGCGCGGGGCAGGGTGATCTCCGGTCGAAGACTCTGCAGCGCTCCCCTCATCGGCGTGACCGTCTCCCCCATCAGCACCACCCCGACGCCCTGGATCAGCAGGACGACGAGCAGGACGACGTACACCAGGCGGGTCGGCGCGGGGAAGAACTGGATGAGCACCGCCGAGAGCAGGGCACCGGTCCCGGTCCCGATGCCGGGAGCGATCGAGTTCGCGAGCGTGCCGCGTGCGGGGTTGATGTCGAGCATGGCGGCCCCGACGGCGCCGGTGGCGGCGCCGGCCGCGAGCCCCTGTACGACGCGGGCGGCCACCAGCGTGGGTACGCCGCCGGCGAAGACGAAGATGACCAGCGCGATCATCTGGATCGCGATCGCGACCAGCAGGACCGGCCGCCGCCCGACGTGGTCGGAGAGCTTGCCGAAGGTGAGCAGGGACGCCAGCACCGCGAGGGCGTAGACGGCGAACACCACCGTGGTGGTGATTGGCGAGAAGTGCCAGCGCTCCTGGTAGATCCCGTAGAGGGGGGTCGGGGCCGCCGACGCGGCCAGGAACGACACCAGGATCGAGGCGAGCAGAAACAGGGCGACACCCGGCGAGATGCGCCCCGGTCCGGCGTTCTGCATCAGACGTGCTCCTCAGGTGAGCTGCGAGCGGCGGTCCGGCGCGGTCGATCCGGACGCTTGCCGCTGAAAGGCCGCAGCGGAGTACCCCTTGCGCCACGTCGCACGCGACGTTAATGGTGCGTCTCTTCGCGCGACTTCCTCGCGGCGTTGGACAAGGCGGCCGATCCGGGTCGGCCGGGCGGTGGCGCGCGGCGGGGCGCATAGGCCTGGTCGCCTCGGGAAAGTGCTGCGTATGGCCAGGTACACGAAGCCCGAGCTGAGGAACCAGATCAAGGAAGAGCTGCAGGCTTCCGACAAGGGCGGCAGGCCGGGGCAGTGGTCGGCGCGCAAGTCGCAGCTGCTCACCAAGGAGTACCAGAAGCGGGGCGGAGGCTATCAGGGCCCGAAGGACGAGCGGCAGAAGTCCCTGCAGCGGTGGGGCGCCGAGGACTGGCAGACCAGGAACGGCGCCACCCGGGCCCGCAAGGGCGGCGAAACCAAGCGTTACCTACCCAAGCATGCCTGGGAGCGGCTCTCGGAGGACGAGCAGCGCGCAACGGACACCAAGAAGCGCGAGGCGTCCAGGTCCGGCAGGCAGTTCGTCGCCAACACCGCGCCCGCCAAACGCGCGCGCAGGGAGGCCACGTCGGTCGACCGGCTGTCGGAGGTGACGGTCGCCGAGGCGGCCGGGCTGGTCCGTGGTCTCGACACGGACGAGC
Organism: Micromonospora sp. U56; assembly: GCF_018070095.1. Taxonomy (NCBI): domain Bacteria; kingdom Bacillati; phylum Actinomycetota; class Actinomycetes; order Micromonosporales; family Micromonosporaceae; genus Micromonospora; species Micromonospora sp. U56. Next base: position 86,944 of record NZ_JAGPYL010000005.1, on the reverse strand, counting down.
TCAAGGCGGCGCTGAAACAGGAACGCGCCGGCAAGAACCGCAAGACGCTCGTCCAACGACTGCAGTCGGAACTCAAGCGCCGCTGACTCCGCGCGGCGCCGCACCACATCCGGGATATCGCGTACGGCGAGAGCCACCCCGGGATCCGTTGCGCGGCCGCCATACCTAGAACTACTATGCATTGCAGTTCTAGGGTTAGGTGGTCACATGCACATCACCAAGGATCTCGTCGCGGCCTCGGCGACCCCGCTCGTGCTGGGGATCCTCGCCGAGGGCGACAGCTACGGCTACGCGATCCTCAAGCAGGTCAACGAGTTGTCGGGCGGGCAGCTGGAGTGGACCGACGGTCTGCTCTACCCGCTGCTGCACCGGCTGGAGCGGTTGGGGCACGTCGAATCGGCCTGGGAGACCCCGCCCGGGGGCCGCCGCCGCAAGTACTACCGCATCACCGACCAGGGTCGGGCCGAGCTCGCCGAGCAGCGCCGCCAGTGGGCCGCCGTCGTCGACGCCCTGCGGGGCGTCTGGAACGCCACCCAGTCCATCACGCCGATCGCGGCACCGGCCTGGGAGGCGGGACGATGAGCGTCAACAGCGACAACGATCTGGAGGGCCAGATCGCCGAGTGGCGGGCCTACACGCACCGCCGCCGGGAGCTGCACCACACCGACGCCGAGGAGCTGGAAGACCACCTGCGCACCCGGATCACCGAGCTGACCGAGGCGGGCCTGCGCGCCGACGAGGCCTTCCTCATCGCGGTCAAGCGGATGGGCAGCCTCGACGAGCTGTCCCGGGAGTTCGCCCGCGAGCATTCCGAGCGGCTGTGGAAGCAGCTCGTACTGCCCGGTGAGCCGGACGCGCCCGCCGCCGCCCGTACCCGTCGGGAACTGCCCGTCATGGTGCTCTGCGCGGCCGTCGCGGCGCTCTCGATCAAGGTGCCGGCCCTGTTCGGCCTCGACCTGGCCTCGGGCGACCACGGCGCCTTCTACGCGCGGAACGTCAGCCTGTTCGCGCTGCCGGCGCTGGCCGCCTACTTCGCCTGGCAACGCCGGGTCGGCATGCGCGTCATCGGGGTGCTCGCGGCACTGTTCGTGCTCGGTGCGGTCGCCGCGAACGCGTACCCGCTGGCGGACGACTCGCAGACCCTGGTGCTGACGGCGATCCACCTGCCGCTCGCGCTGTGGCTGGTGGTCGGCATCGCCTACGCGGGCGGCGACTGGCGTTCGGACCGGCGGCGGATGGACTTCATCCGGTTCACCGGGGAGTGGCTGATCTACTTCGCCCTCATCGGACTGGGTGGCGGCGTGCTCGCCGCCTTCACGGCGGGCACCTTCAACGCCATCGGCCTCGACGCCGAGGGATTCATTCAATCGTGGCTGATGCCGTGCGGGGCCACCGCCGCGGTCATCGTGGCGGCCTGGCTGGTGGAGGCCAAGCAGAGCGTCATCGAGAACATGGCGCCGGTGCTGACCCGCGTCTTCACGCCGCTGTTCGCGGCCGCCCTGCTGGCCTTCCTGGTCGCCATCGTCTGGACCAGCAACGGCATCGACGTCGAGCGGGATGCGCTCATTCTCTTCGACCTGCTGCTGGTCGTCGTGCTGGGCCTGCTGTTGTACGCCATCTCCGCCCGTGACCTCACGGCCCGGCCGAGCCTCTTCGACCGCCTACAGCTCGCGCTCGTCGTCAGCGCCCTGCTCATCGACGCCCTGGTGCTGCTGGCGATCACCGGCCGGATCACCGAATGGGGCTTCAGTCCGAACAAGACCGCCGCCCTGGGCGAGAACGTCATCCTGCTCACCAACCTGGCGTGGTCGGCATGGCTGTTCCTCGGCTTCATCCGTGGCCGCATGCCCTTCGCCCGCCTGGAACGGTGGCAGACCCGGTACGTGATCGTGTACGCGGTCTGGGCCTGGACGGTCGTCCTCGCCTTCCCGCTCGTGTTCAACTTCGCCTGAGCCGGATCCGACCCGCTCAACCCCGTCCGGGTGCCCGGACGGGGTTGAGCGTCTCAGCCGACGTGGCCACAGCCGCGGACTGGACGTGGCCCGCCGCTACTCGGCCTCCGCCACCGCTGTCGAGCCGAAGGCGACACCGGTATCGGTGAACGGCGTGACGGCCATGGATCGGCTCTTGACCCCGGAATGCCGGTCCGCTTAGGTTCATCAATCAGAAAGGTCTCTTTACTAATTCTCTCCACCGTCGTGGGAGTGCCGATGCGACCGTTCCGTCACCGCCGCCTCACCGCCGTCGTCGCCCTGGCGACCATGCTGGTCACCACCGCCCCGCCGGCGGCCGCCAGCGCGGACGACAGCAGGAACCGCCGTGCCGGTTACCACCGGGTCGGCTACTTCACCCAGTGGGGCATCTACGGCCGGGCCTTCCCGGTGAAGAAGCTCGACACCTCCGGGGCGGCAAGCCGCCTCACCCACGTCAACTACGCCTTCGGCAACGTCAGTGAGGACGGGCGCTGCTACGTGGACGGCGGGCCGGGCGAGGGTGACGCCTGGGCCGACTACCAGCGTCCCGTCCCGGCGGAGGAGAGCGTCGACGGCGTCGCCGACGCCTGGGGCGAACCGCTCAACGGCAACTTCGGCCAGCTGGCCAAGCTCAAGGCCAAGCACCCCGGACTGAAGGTGATGATCTCGCTGGGCGGCTGGAGCTGGTCGACGTACTTCTCGAACGCCGCCCGCACCGACGCCTCCCGCAAGGCGTTCGTGGCCTCCTGCATCGACCTCTACCTCAAGGGAAACCTCCCGGTCCTGGACGGTGGCAGCGGCGGCCCGGGTGCCGCCGCCGGGGTCTTCGACGGCATCGACCTCGACTGGGAGTGGCCGAACTGGCCGGGTGAACCGGGCAACGTGGTCCGCCCGGAGGACCGGCAGAACTTCACCGAGCTGGTCGCCGAGTTCCGCCGGCAACTCGACGCGTACGGCCGGACGACCCGCCGGCACCACCCGCTGACCGCCTTCCTGCCGGCCAACCCGGCGACCATGGACGCCGGATACGAGGGTCGCGAGATCTTCCGGTACCTGGACTTCGCCACGGTGCAGGGGTACGACTTCCACGGCGCGTGGGACCCGGTGACCAATCAGCAGTCGGCGCTGCGCGTACCGTCGGGAGCGCCGGACAACCCGGACTTCTCCGCCGAGGTGGCGATCGACGGCTGGCTCGCCCGCGGCGCGCCGCGCGAGAAGCTGGTCCTGGGCATCCCGTACTACGGCCGAGGCTGGACCGGCGTCAGCGGGAGCGGCAACGGTCTCTTCCAGCCCGCGACCGGGCCCGCGCCGGCCACCTTCGAGGCCGGGTACGAGGACTACCGGCGGCTCAAGACCCTGGCCGGCAACGGCTTCACCGTCCACCGCGACCTTCGCGCCGGGCATGCCTGGTTGTTCGACGGCACGACCTTCTGGACGTACGACGATCCGGCGGTGGTGTTGCAGAAGACGCTGTACATCCGGCGGGCCGGCCTGGCCGGAGCGATGGTCTGGTCGTTGGACGGCGACGACGACAACGCCACGTTGACCAAGACGATCGGCCTCGGGCTGGCGACGCCGTAGCCGCGCGCCGCGGCCGTCGTAGCGCTCCTACCAGGAAATCCCCCGGGACGGCTGGTGCTGCCGGCGGCGGGAGACGGAAAGCTCGACGTCAGTGGCCCTGCCGGTCGGAGGCCCACCGGTCGAATTCTTCGCGAACGGCGGCGGCACCGGCCGGCACCACCTGACTCGCGGTGGCGGAGACGGCGTCCTGCATCTCGTCCGCCAGCCAGGCCGGGCCACCGCCGGCCGCCCGCAGCTGCGTCAGGCCCGCCCGGCCCAGCACGACGGCGGCGACGAAGTAGCCCCCGGTGAGTCCCGCCGTCGCCAGCCTGCGGGGCAGGAAGGTCTCCAGCAGGCGCAGCGCGGTCGCCGAGGCGGCCCCGGCTCCCAGGACCACACACCCTGCGGCGGTGGCGAGCAGCGCCAGGCCGACCCCCGCCGGACGAACCGCCCTCAGCAGGTGCGTGCGTACCTCGCGGACCTCCGCACGCACCACCTCCGCCACCTCGGCGGCCAAGCGATCGGTCGGACCGGCCGCCCGTCCGGATCCGCCGGACCGTCCCGCTGCCGCATCACTCATGGGCCCGCTCCTCCTCCGTTGGGGGCAGCCGCTTACCCATCAACGTCACCGCCATACCTGTCCCGACGCCCGGGGCGGAAGCTGGGACAAAGGTGAGAAGGTGGTGGCGGGAGCCGAGCAGTGCCCGGAAGCGGTCATCCGGCTCAGCGGTGCATGTGCAGGCGGATCGTGGTGGCACCCGGCCTGGTGTGGACGCGCACGAAATCGCAGAGTTGGTTGACCAGGACGAGTCCTCGGCTGCCCGGCTGCCGTGGCGGCACGGGAAGCCGGCCGGCGAGCGGATTCGTGATGTGCCCGGTGTCGGTGAGCTGGCAGATCAGGCGCGTGCTGTCGGTCCAGACCGCGAGGGTGCCGCCCCCGGTGGTGTGTCTGACCGTGTTCGCCGCCAGTTCGTTGACCGCCAGGGTCAGGTCGGAGACGCGGTCCGGGTGCAGCCCGGCGGCGACGGCGTGCGCGGTCACGAACCGGCGGATGGCCGGGAGAGCGTGCACGTCGATGGCGATGGTGGTCGCCCGGGCGGGCGGATCCGGCAGCGGCAGGTTGAACCCGGCGGCCACCGCGACCGGGTCCGCGTAGTACGGGCTCGCCCACTCCGCGCCGTCCTTCTGCAGGACGGGGTGGGTGCGGCAGGCGTCGTCGAGCCAACTCCGGTCCAGGCGGCTGGTGTCGTAGGGACAGAGGATGGTGGCCTGCCGGCCGGTGAACGCCGCGTTGATCAGGGCCTCGTGCTGGGCGCAGGCGGGGTATTCGACAGCACTCCGGCCGGCCCAGATGGGTTCGCCGATGATGCGTACCCGCTTGCCGGGATGCGCGGCGGCGAAGGCGAGCAGGACGCCGGGAATGATCCGCCCCGGGTTGCGCCCGGCCTCGCTCATGTCGTGCAACTGCACCCGGTCCGCGTCGACGCCGAGCGCGGTACGGATCTGGTGGAGGTTGTCCCCCGGTACCGCCACCATGACCGGTTCGTCGACGGCGAGGCCGGCGTGGATGAACGGCACCGTGCCGGCCAGGTACTCCTCGCGGTCGCCGTAGAAGAGGGCGGGGTGGACGAAACTGTCGGTCCTGGTGGCGACCGAGATGCTCATGCGGCAGCCTCCGAGTGCGTGGTCCAGCCGCCTCGTCGGGCCACCGCAGCGTCACTCCGGATACCAGGTCGGCACCGGGTCGGGTGCAAGTGTACGGGCGGCGCGACGTAACGGCCGGTCAGACCCGACCCGGCCCTGGCTGCCGCTGCGGGCCCGGCCCTGGCTGTCGCCGCTGCCGGAGCGGACGAATCCCGCCGGCGGCGGCCCGGCGGTGACCGTCGGCGCCCGGGCCCGGGCGGGACTCGGCGGTTGCCTGGATGGCGAGCAGAGCGATGTCGTCGGTCGGCTGTTCGCCGGCGAGCGTGGTCATGATGCGGGCGCAGACCGCTTCGGCGGCACCTGGTTCGACGGCCGCGCAGAGCCGTTCGATGCCGGTGTCGATGACTTCGCCGCGCCGTTCGACGAGCCCGTCGGTGTAGCAGACCAGCACCGCCTCGGCCGGGAACGCGACCTCGGTGTATCGGCGGGCCGGTCGATCCGGGCGCACGCCCAGTGGAAGATCGACTGGAAGATTCAGCGTATCGGCCGACTGTCCCGGTGCGGCCAGCACGGGTTGCAGGTGCCCGGCGAGGGACATCCGAATGGTGGTGCGGTCCGGGGAGATCATCGCGTACAGGACCGTGGCGAGGTTCCCGGCCTCGAAATGGTGGATCTTGCGGTCCAGCAGCGTCAGACCGCTCGCCGGATCGTCGCAGATCAAGGCGTACGCGCGCAGCGCGCTGCGCAGGCGCCCCATCACGACCGCCGAGCGCAGCCCGTGTCCCGACACGTCGCCGATGACGACGCCCAGCCAGCCGGACGGGAGGGTGAACACGTCGTACCAGTCGCCGCCCACGCCGGCGTCGTGGCCGGGCACGTAGCGGGCGGCCATGTCCACGCCGGGCGCATCGGGCAGGTGGGTGGGGAGCAGGCTGCGTTGCAGGGCGAGGGCGGCGGTGCGGTCGATGCTGCTGGCCCGGCTCCGGCTGGCCAGGCTCGCCCGATCGGCGGCGAGTTGGAGCACCTGCACGTCGTCGCCGGTGAATCGGTGCGGCTGGAGGCAGCCGACGTGCAGTACGCCGATCACCTCGCCGCCGGCGAGCATGGGCACGCCCAGCAGCGAGCAGACCCCGCTGTCGAACAGTGTCGGGTCGTCCGCGGCCGTGACCTCGTCCAGCACGACGGGCTGCTTCTCCCGGGCGATCCGGCCGGCGAACCCGCGGCCGACGGAGATCCGCGAGCCCTGCCGAACCTTCCCCGCCAACCCTCTCGCCGCGGTGGCCACGAACTGCCGGGCGTGCACGTCCAGCAGCAGGATGGCGGCGGTGTCGATCCGCAACACCTCTCGGACCCGGTCGAGGAGTTCGTCGAGAAGGTCGTCGACGTCAAGCTTGGACAGCGCCGCGTCGGTGATCGCCTCGATACGGCGCAGCCGCTCGTCGCTCCCACCACCCTGCACGCCAATCACGGGCAGAAGCCTAGTCCTTGCCGGGCCCGGAGCAGCCAATCAGGAGCGCCACCGTCAATGTCATCCTGCTGATCACGGGGTGGCTCAGCCCGACGAATCGGTCATCGGGGTGACCGGCGCTCGTCCACCCCCGGCAGGTGGTGCGGGCTGATTGGCCGGCTCCGCCGCCGCACCGAGCAGAACGTCCCCTACCGCACGTCGACGGAGACCGGCGCGCTGAGTCGGCCCTCGTTCCCGCTGCGATCCAGACCGGACACGCAGTAGGAGAGCGGGCGGTCGGCGGGGGCGGTGCGGTCGACCCAGCCGGTCCCCCGGGCGGTGCCGACGAGCCGGGCCGCGTCGCCGTCCACCCGGTAGACGGCGAAGCTCGCGGCACCGTCTCCGCGCCAGGTCAGCGCCACCCCGCCGGCATCGCGCCGCGCGCCGGTGATCGCGGGTACGGCGGGCGCCGCCGCCGGTAGCTGCGCCATCGCGGGCACCAGCGCCGGGCCGGCGTAGTGCGCTCCGCTGTAGCGGCTGACCGCGCCGAGCTTGTCGGCGCGCACCTGGCGGGCGCTGAAGTGCACGCTTCCGCTCACCCCGTGCCGGCGGTTGAGGGCGAGCTGGCGGTCCAGCTCGGCCGGGTCGCGCCAGGCGCCGCGCTCCCCCACCCGGTAGTCGGCCTGGCCGATGTAGAGCTGCACCCGGGTGCCCTTCACCGTGGCCGCCCACCACGGCAGCAGCTTGGCGTAGTCGGCCCTGGCGAACCCGATGTGCCAGTAGAGCTGCGGCACCACGTAGTCGAGCCACTGCTCCCGCACCCAGAGCCGGGTGTCGGCGTAGATGTCGTCGTAGCTCTGCAGGCCGGCGGTCGGTGAGCCGGCCGGGTCGGTGCGCTTGTTGCGCCAGATACCGAACGGGCTGATGCCGAACTTGACCCACGGCTTGATCGCCTTGATCCGCTCGCTCATCTCGCGGACCAGCGTGTTCACGTTGTCCCTGCGCCAGGCGTGCTTGTCCGCGAACCGCCGGCCGTACCGGGCGAACGCCGCGTCGTCCGGGAAGTCCTGCCCGGCCTCGGGGTACGGGTAGAAGAAGTCGTCGAAGTGCACGCCGTCGACGTCGTAGCGCTGGACCGCCTCCAGCATCGAGTCCTCGACGAACGTGCGCGCCTCCGGGATGCCCGGGTTGAAGTAGAGGCGACTGCCGGGCCGGTCGGCGCTGGGATAGGTCACCACCCAGTCGGGGTGCCGCCGCAGCGGGTGCGTCGGCGCCAACTGGTCCAGCCGGGGGCCCGGCCCACCGACGGTGGCCGGCTGCCCGCCGCGGTACGGGTTGAACCAGGCGTGGAACTCCAGGTTGCGGGCGTGCGCCTCGCTGACCATGAACTCCATCGGATCCCAGCCCGGGTCGCGGCCGTCGCGGCGTCCGGTCAGCCACTCCGACCAGGGCGCGTACGTCGACGGCCAGAGGGCGTCCCCGCTGGGCCGCACGTGCACGAAGACGGCGTTGTGGTTGCGCCGCACGGCCAGGTCGAGCCAGCCCCGGAACTCCGCCCGCGCCGCCTCGGCCGGCAGCCCGCGCCGGCTCGGCCAGTCGATGTTGTTCACCGTCGTGATCCACATGCCGCGCAGCTCGCGCGGCGCCCGCGCCGCCCGGTTGGCGCAGCTGAAAGCGGCGGGCGCCGGGCCGCGGGCGGCCACGGCGCCGCGTTCGTCGTCGACGACCCGCTCTCGCACTGACCAGGCGCCGACCGCGACCGCCAGGGCGAGCGCGGCGACGACGGCGACGAGTGCGCGGGTACGACGGCGGTGAGCGGGCGGATCGGCGGCGGGCATTGCCCCAGTCTGCCCAGTGCCGCCCCGCGGGGTGAACCGGGTGGAGGGTTACTTAACGGTCAGCTAAGGCCGGTGGGTCCGCCGGGAGTCGGCCCGGAGGGTTCCGGCGGCACCTCGCCACGCGGCTACCTGACCACAATTCCGGTGGCGGTCCGGGACCGGCCGTTGCGAGACTCTGCTGTGTGCGAGAGCCGGAGCGTTTCCGTGCCGCCGTCGGCACGTGGGCGGCCGGCGGCACCGACGCCGTGGCGGCGGCCGCGGTGGCCCGCGAACTGGCCGAGGACGGCCTGGCAACGGTCGTCCTCGTCGAAGGGGTCAGCGACCGGAGCGCGGTGGAGGCGCTGGCCGTCCGACGCAACCGGGACCTGGCCGGCGAGGGCGTGTGCGTCCTGCCGATCGGCGGCGCGATGAGCGTCGGTCGGTTCCTGCGGCTCTTCGGCGCGCAGGGACTCGCCGTGACCATCCGCGGGCTCTGCGACGAGGCCGAAGAGGGCTACTTCCGGCGCGGTTTGGAGCAGGCCGGCCTCGGTAGCGACCTGACCCGCTCCGGAATGGAGGCGCTGGGCTTCTACGTGTGCGTCGCCGACCTGGAGGACGAGCTGATTCGCGCGCTGGGCACGGCCGGGGTCGAGCAGGTCCTGGCGGCCGAACAGGATCTGGCCCGCTTCCGGGTCTTCCAGAACCAGCCCGCGCAGCGCGGGCGCGCGATCGAGCGGCAACTGCGCCGCTTCATGGGTACGACCAGCGGTCGAAAGTCCCGGTACGCCCGCGCGCTCGTTGACGCCCTCGACCCGAACCAGGTACCCCGGCCGCTGGATCACCTACTCCCGTCCCACTCCTGACCCCCGATCCGGCCCGCCTGCGCGGTGACGCCCCCGAGGGACGTACCTCAGCGCAGCCGCCGGGCGGCGAACCTGGCGGGTGGCGCGGCGATCGTGTCCTGGGCCGCGATCAACTGGATCTCCCGGGTGCCCGCCGCGAGGGTCGCCTCCAGTACGGCGAAGACGGAGGCGATGGTGCGTTCCAGCGCCGTGGCGGGCGAACCCGTCGTCCACAGGTGCGCGAGGTACAGCGCCGCGGTGACGTCGCCGCCGCCGTTGGGGCTGATCGGCAGCAGCGGGGTGCTCACCGCCCAGGCGCCCTCGTCGGAGACGGCCACCACCTCCAGCGACCCCACCGGCACGTCGCCGTGGAGCACGCTGGTGACCAGGACGTGCCGCGGTCCCGTCTCGCGTACCACGTCGACCGCGTCCAACAGCTCCGCCAGAGAGTTGGTCGCCCGGCCGGCGAGGAAGTCCAGCTCGAAATGGTTCGGGGTGATGATGTCCGCGCGCGGGACGACGGTGTCCCGCAGGTACTCCGGAATGCCCGGCCGGACGAACATCCCGCGGCCGGCGTCGCCCATCACCGGATCGCAGCAGTACACCGCGTCCGGGTTGGCGGCCTTGACCTTGTCGACCGCGTCGAGGATCACCGCGCCCATCGCCGGGTCACCCTGGTAGCCCGACAGCACCGCGTCGGCGGTGCCGAGGACCCCGCGGTCGCCGATACCCGCGATCACCTCGGCCACGTCGGCCGGCGCCAGCAGCGGCCCACGCCACGCGCCGTACCCGGTGTGGTTGGAGAAGTGGACCGTCACCACCGGCCACACCTCGTGCCCGAGGCGCTGCAGGGGGAAGGCGGCCGCGGAGTTGCCGACGTGGCCGTAGGCGACCGAGGACTGGATGGACAGGATCTTCACCGGCTCATCATGGCGCTTCCCGCCGGCACCGCGCGGACGGCCCGCCGTTCCTGTCGGGTGACCCACTCACCGGACGGACCGGCTCACCGACGACCTGTTCGCCGTCGCGCAGCCCTGTCGGGCGCCGGCTATCGGACCTTACGAGTGGATCGCACCACGAGGTTGTCGTACTCGGGGTGCTTGCCCAGCCACTCGGCGAGGAACGGGCAGATCGGCACCACCGTCCGGCCCCTGGCCCGCGCGTCGTCCATCACCCCGCGAGCGAGGGTCGATCCGAGGCCCCTGCCCTCGAACTGCGGATCGACCTCGGTGTGCGTGTAGGCGATGATGTTGCCGGTCAACTGGTAGGTGACCACGCCGGCCAGCGCACCCGACTCGTCCCGCGCCTCGAACCGCTCCCGCTCCGGCGCGTCATTCACGGTGAACTCCACCCCACCATCGAAGCACGCCTGCTGCGGATCCGGGTGTGAGGCCGGCAACGCTCCCGGGCACCGCGGCCCGGACGAACCGGGTCGTCGGTGCTGGCTCACCGGGGGCGTCAGTGCGCTGCCACGACCGCCGCTTCCGGCGCCAGGCCGGCGAGCCGGGCCGGCCGCACGACGACGAGCAGCACCGCCATCGCCGCCACCATGCCACCGGCGACGACGAGGGCCATGGCCACCGCGCCGGTGCCCAGCACGCCCACCAGGGGCGCGGCCAGCGCGCCGACGCCGAACTGCACGGCGCCGAGCAGGGCGGAGGCGGTACCGGCCGCTTCCCCGTGCCGGGACAGGGCCAGGGCCGGCGCGTTCGGCATCGCCAGGCCGGCCGCCGCGAGCACCACCCACAACGACACCAGCAGGCTCGGCAGCCCGCCGAGGCCGGTCGCGGCGAAGGCGAGCAGCGCCAGTCCGGCCACGGTTCCCACGCCGAGGGCGACGACGAGGATCCGCTGCGGGGAGTGGCGGCGCAGCAGCCGTACGTTGAACTGGGTCGCCGCGATCAGTCCGACCGCGCCCGCGCCGAAGGCCAGCCCGAACTGCTGCTCGTCCAGCCCGTACTGCTGTTGCAGGACGAACGAGGAGCCGGCGACGTAGGCGAACAACGCCGCCATGGCCAGCCCGGCGACCAGCACCAGACCCACGAACGTCCGGTCCCGCAGTAGCCCGCCGTACACGGTGAGCGTCGCGACCACCCCGCCGCGCCGGCGCCGCTCGGCCGGCAGCGTCTCGCGAAGGCCGAGCGCGGCGACCACGACCAGCAGCACACCGAAGGCGGCCAGGGCCACGAAGACGCCACGCCAGTCGGTCCAGCGCAGCAACCCGCCACCGAGGGTCGGCGCGAGGATCGGCGCCGCCCCCATGACCAGCAGCAGCCGGGAGAGCAGCTTGGCGAAGGCCGCGCCGTCGAACAGGTCGCGCACCACGGCCATCGCGACGACCGAGGCGGCCGCGACGCCGAGGCCCTGCACCACCCGCAGGCCACCGAGAACCGCGACGTTCGGTGCGACGACGCAGAGCAGCGACGCCACGACGTGCAGCGCGATGCCGGCGATCAGCGGCGCGCGCCGGCCGACGGCGTCGGACAGCGGGCCGATCAGCAACTGGCCGACGGCGAGGCCCGCCAGTGTGCCGGTGAGGGTCAGTTGGACCGCCGCCTGCGTCGTCCGGAAATCGGCGACGATCGCGGGCAGCGCGGGCAGGTACATGTCGATGGTCAGCGGACCCACCGCGATCAGCGACCCGAGCACCAGGACGAGCTGCAGGCGTTGTCGGGGGGTCATCAGGTCGCCCGGTGTCAGCGGGACCGCCCGCCGCTGCGGGGCGTCGACGGTCATCGGGTCGTCTCCGATCGGCCGTCACGGAGCCGGGCGGGGTGCGGGGCAGGAGTCACACCTGAATCCAAATCCGGATCCGGTGATCTGATTCCCCGTCGCCGAACAGGTAACGCAGGTCACAGCCGGGCGACGGCGGTCAACCGGCGATCCGGCAGCGGATTCCGGTGGGTCAGGCCAGGTTGGCCCGCCTCGCCGCCTGGCGCCGCAGTTCGTGGCGGGCCAGGGCGTTCTTGTGCACCTCGTCGGGTCCGTCGGCGAAGCGCAGGGTGCGGATGCGGGCGTAGGCGCCCGCCAGCGGGAAGTCCTGGGAGAGGCCGGCGGCGCCGTGCACCTGGATCGCCTTGTCCAGGATCCACAGGACGGTCGCTGGGGTGGCGATCTTGATGGCCTGGATCTCGGTGTGCGCGCCCTTGTTGCCGACGGTGTCCATCAGCCAGGCCGTCTTGAGCACCAGCAGTCGCAGCTGCTCGATCCGCACCCGGGACTCGGCGATCCAGTCGCGGATCACCCCCTGCTCGGCCAGCGGCCGGCCGAACGCGGTCCGCTGCTCGGCGCGGGCGCACATCAGCTCGACGGCCTGCTCGGCGACGCCGATGGAGCGCATGCAGTGGTGGATGCGGCCGGGGCCGAGCCGGGCCTGCGCGATCGCGAAGCCGTCGCCTTCGCCGCCGATCAGGTTCTCCACCGGCACGCGTACGTCGTGGAACTCCAGCTCGGCGTGCCCGCCGTGGTCGTGGTCGTCGTACCCGAACACCTCCATGCCCCGCTTGATCACCAGGCCCGGGGTGTCCCGTGGGACCAGCACCATGGACTGCTGACGGTGCCGCTCGGCGTCCGGGTCGGTCTTGCCCATGACGATGAGGATTCGGGCGTTCGGGTTCATCGCGCCGGTGATCCACCACTTGCGGCCGTTGATCACGTACTGGTCGCCGGCCCGCTCGATCCGGGTCGAGATGTTCGTGGCGTCCGAGGACGCCACGTCCGGCTCGGTCATGGCGAACGACGACCGGATCCGACCGTCCAGCAGCGGCTCCAACCACTGCTTGCGCTGCTGTTCGGTGCCGAACATCGCCAGCACCTCCATGTTGCCGGTGTCCGGGGCGGCGCAGTTCAGGGCGGCGGGCGCCAGGTGGCTACGCCCGGTGATCTCCGCCAGCGGGGCGTACTGCAGGTTGGTCAGGCCGGCTCCGTGCGTACCCGGCAGGAAGAGGTTCCACAGCCCGCGCTTCCGCGCCGCGGCGCGCAGCTCCGCGAGCACCGGCACCGCGTCCCAGGCCCAGCGGTTGCCGAGCTGCCCGAGCTGCTCGTGGAAGGCGTGCTCCGCCGGGTAGACGTGGCTGTCCATGAAGTCCAGGAGGTTGTCCCGCAGCCCCTCGGTCCTCGGGTCCAGGGCGAAGTCCATCAGTGCTCCTTGAGGTAGGTCAGGCCCGCGTCGAGCAGCAGCTCGGTGACCTCGCCGAGGCGCTCGAAGCCGGAGCCGACGGTCTGGCCGCGCAGGTGCCGGTAGTGGATGCCCTCGAGGATCGCGGCCAGCTTGAAGGCCGCCAGCCCGAGGTGGAAGCCGAGTGGCGGGAGGGGGCGGGTGCTGCTCGCCGCGTACCGGTCGAGGATCTCGTCCTCGGTCAGGAAGCCGGGCGCGGACGAGGCGTCGGCGACGGCCACTCCGACGAGCCGCCCGAGGCGCTGGTAGAGCACCAGCAGCGCCAGGTCGGTGAGCGGGTCGCCGAGGGTGGCCATCTCCCAGTCGATGACGGCCGCCAGGCGGTCGCGGTCGTCGGTGAGGACGTTGTCGAGGCGGTAGTCGCCGTGCACGATGCCCGGCGTCGACTCGCTCGGCACGCCGGACGCCAGCCGGGCGTGCAGCTCGTCGGCGGCCGGCAGGTCCCGGCAGTACGACGCGTCGAGCTGCTTCTTCCAGCGACTCACCTGCCGAGCCAGGAAGCCGTCCGGCCGGCCGAAGTCGGCCAGCCCCACGGCCACCGGGTCGACGGCGTGCAGCGCGGCCAGGGTGTCGACCAGCCGGGTCGAGATGACCCGGGTACGTTCCGGGCCGAGCCGCTCGAGCTCGGCCGCGTGCCGGTACGCCGTACCGTCGACCCGCTCCATCACGTAGAACGGGGCGCCCAGTACGTCGGCGTCGGAACAGAGCGCGTACGTCTCCGGCACCGGCACGTCGGTCGTCCACAGCGCCGACATGACGCGGTACTCCCGGCTCATGTCGTGTGCGGTGGCCAGCACGTGCCCCAGCGGCGGCCGCCGGACGATCCAGGTCCGCCGCCCGTCACCGACCTCGTAGGTGAGGTTGGACTTGCCGCCGGCGACCAGCCGGGCGGTGAGCTCCCCGGCCGCCTCGGGAATCGAGGCGGCGAACCAGTCGGCGAGTCGGGCCAGGTCGAGGCCCGGCGGGTCCTGCCGCTCGGCGGCGGTCACGGCACCAGGATGCTGACGGTCTCGACCACGCACGCCGGCTTCTCGGCGCCGGCCAGCTCGACGGTCACCTTCGCCGTGAGCTGGTAGCCACCGCCGCCAGGCACCAACGACAGCAGCTCCACCCCGGCCCGCACCTGGGAGTCGACGGGGACCGGGGCGGGGAACCGGAGCTTGTTGGCGCCGTAGTTCACGCCCATGCTGAGCCCCTCCACCTTGTACACCTGCCAGACCAGCATCGGCACCAGCGACAAGGTCAGGTATCCGTGCGCGATTGTGCTGCCGAACGGGCCGTGCGCCGCCTTCGCGGGGTCGACGTGGATCCACTGGCGGTCACCCGTCGCCTCGGCAAAGGCGTCGATCTGCTGCTGGGTGACGGTGTGCCAGTCGGAGTAGCCGAGGTGGGTGCCGACCGCCTGCTCCAGCTCATTGATGCCGTGGAAGACCTTCATCATCTCTCCTTTCCCGGTCAGGCCTTCGGCCCGCCGGCGACGTACAGCACCTGGCCGGAGACGAAACCGGCTCCCTCGCTGGCGACGAACGACACGGCGTGCGCGATGTCCTCCGGCGTGCCGGTACGGGCGACGGGGATCTGCGCCGCGGCGGCGTTCTTGAAGTCCTCGAAGGCCATGCCGACCCGCGCCGCGGTGGCGGCGGTCATCTCGGTCTCGATGAAGCCGGGGGCGATGGCGTTCGCCGTGACCCCGAACTTGCCGAGTTCCAGGGCCAGCGTCTTGGTGAAGCCCTGCAGGCCGGCCTTGGCGGCCGCGTAGTTGGCCTGGCCCCGGTTGCCCAGGGCCGAGGTGCTGGACAGGTTGACGATCCGCCCCCAACCGGCCTTGGTCATGTAGCCCTGCACGGCGCGGCTCATCAGGAACGAGCCACGCAGGTGCACGTTCAGGACCGTGTCCCAGTCGTCGGCGGTCATCTTGAACAGCAGGTTGTCGCGGAGGATGCCGGCGTTGTTGACCAGCACGGTCGGCTCGCCCAGTTCCTCGGCGATCCGGTCCACGGCGGCCTGCACCGCCTGCTCGTCGGCGACGTTGGCGCCGACGGCCAGGGCCCGGCCGCCGCCGGCCTGGATCTCCTCGACGACCGGCTTGCCCGCCGCTTCGTCCAGGTCGACGACGGCGACGGCGAAGCCGTCCCGGGCAAGGCGCTTGGCGACGGCGGCGCCGATGCCACGGGCCGCTCCGGTGACGACTGCGGTGCGGGTGACGGTCATGGGGTCAACTCCTCGGTGCGGGCGGGATGGGGCAGGTCGGCTCCGGGCCGCGGCCGTGGGAGGCCGTTGCCAAAGGCGGGAAGCAGCTCGGCGATCGCGGCCCGCGTGGTGTCGGCGTCGGTGTGCAGCAGCGCCCGCAGGCCGACCGCGCGGGCGCCGAGCACGTTCGGTTCGGCGTCGTCGACGAAGAGCACCCGGTCGGCCGGCAGCCCGAGCCGCTCCAGGGTGAGCGTGTAGATCGGGGCGAGCGGCTTGCGCAGGCCGACCTCGCCGGAGATGACGACGGGATCGAAGAGCCCGTCGATCAGCTCGCGCGGGTAGGTGTTGCCCCAACTGTTGGAGAGCAGGCCGACGCGCACGCCGGCGTTGCGCAACTGCCGGGCCAGGTCGACCATCGCCGGGTCGGGGCGCATCCCGGCGAAGAGCCGGGCCAGGACGCCGACCGGATCGACCGCACGCCCGTCGAGCGTGGTGAGCTCGGCGGCGAGCAGCGCGTCGAACTCGTCGACGCTCAGCGCCCCGGTCTCCAGCCGGTGGACGGGGGTGCCGTCCGGGGCGGCGCGGGACAGCCAGGCCTTGAGCGTGCGCGAGAACGAGGCCGGGTCGATGCCGTCGGCGTGCAGCCACGCGGCGATCGAGTCCCGGACCGGTCCGGTGAGCACGCCGCCGTAGTCGAAGACCACGGCGTCCACCTGGTTGACGGTGCTCACGAGACGTACACCACCCGGCCGACGGTGACGCCGTCGGCGAGCTCCTGCACCCCGTCGGCCACCTCGTCGAGCGCGAGGCGTTGGCTGACCAGGGGTCGTACCGCACCCTGGGCGGCCAACGCGGTGAGGGCCCGATGGCAGTCGGCGACGGCCGCCGGATCGTAGCGGTGGTACAAGCCCCAGTGCAGGCCGACGATCGAGTAGTTCTTCACCAGGGCGTGGTTGAGCGCGGCGGACTGGATCTCACCGCCGGCGAAGCCGACCACGAGGATCCGGCCCTCGAAGGCGACGCACTTGGTCGAACGCTGGTAGGTCTCGCCGCCGACCGGGTCGTAGACGACGTCAACGCCCCGACCACCGGTCTCGGCCTTGACCACCGCGACGAAGTCCTCTTCCCGGCGGTCCACGACCACGTCGGCGCCGAGCGCCCGGGCCACCGCCGCCTTCTCGGGACCGCCCACGACGCCGATCACCCGGGCGCCGGCCGCCTTGCCCAACTGGACGGCGGCGCTGCCGACGCCGCCGGCCGCGGCGTGCACCAGCAGCGTCTCGCCCGCGCGCAGCCCGGCCCGCCGGTGCAGGCCGAACCAGCCGGTCTGGTATCCGATGTAGAGCGAGGCCGCCTCGGCGTCGTCGAGCTCGGCGGGCGCGGGGAACGTGGCCGCCGCGTCCAGCAGCGCGAACTGCGCGAACCCGCCGTACGGCAGCGTCGCGCCGCCGAGCACGCGGTCGCCGACGGCGAACCGGTCGACACCTTCGCCCAGCGCGACGACCTCGCCGCACAGCTCGACGCCCGGGGTGAACGGAAGCTCCGGCTTGACCTGGTACTCGCCCCGGCACATCAGGACGTCGGGGAAGTTGGCCGGCGCGGCCAGCACCCGCACCACGAGTTGCCCGGGGCCCGGCTCCGGGTCGGCCACGTCGACGAGCCGGAGCACGTCGCGGGGCTCACCGAGGTCGACGACCCGCCATGCCTTCATCGGGCTGTCCCCTGGTCCTCGAGTCGTCGCTGGAGCTTGTTCATGCCGCCCAGCCAACGGTCGGTGTCGGTGGCGCGGTGCGCGTAGTAGGTGGCCACCTGGGGATGCGGCAGGACGAGGAACCGGTCGTGGTGGAGGGCCTGCCACGTCGCCTCGGCGACGTCCTCGGGGGTGAGCGCCGCGTCGTGGCTGAGCAACTCCTGCAACGGCTTGGCGTTGTCGAGCATCCGGGTCCGCACCCCCTGCGGGCAGATCGCCTGCACCACGACGCCACGGTGCCGGTAGGTCAACGACAGCCATTCGGCGAACGCCACGCAGGCGTGCTTGCTGACCGAATACGTCGGGCTCCCGATCATCGTGAGCAGCCCGGCCGCCGACGCGGTCACCACGAACCGACCCGAGCCGCGCTCGACCCAGCCGGGGACCAGCAGTCGCGCGGCCCGTACGTGGGCCAGGACGTTCACCTCGTGGCTGGCGGCCCAGTCCTCCTCGGTGGCCAGCAGCCCGTTGCCGCGGTCGATTCCGGCGTTGCCGATCCAGACGTCGATGCTGCCCAGGTGGCCGCGGGCCGCCTCGACCAGCGCGGTAACTCCCTGCTCGGTGGCGGCGTCGCCGGAAGCCGGGTACCCACCGATCTCCCCTGCCACCCGGACGGCCGCCTCGGCGTCAAGGTCGTTGACGACGACCCGCGCGCCCTCGGCGGCGAGTCGGGTGGCCAGCGCGCGGCCGATGCCGTGGCCGGCGCCGGTGACGACGACGCCCTTGTCCCGTACCGGCATCAGACACCTCCGGTCAGGGTGACGCCGCCGTCGACCACCAGCAGCTGGCCGGTCATCCAGGCGGCGTCCGCGGAGAGCAGGAACGCGACGACGCTCCCGATGTCGTCGGGGATGCCGAGCCGCTTGAGCGGGTACGCCGCGGCCACCTGCTCCTCGCGGCCCTCGTACAGGGCGGTGGCGAACTTCGTCTTCACCACGGCCGGGGCCACCGCGTTCACCCGGATGTCCGGGCCGAGTTCGACGGCGAGCTGCTGGGTGAGGTGGGCGAGCATCGCCTTGCTGGCCCCGTAGAAGCCGATGCCGGGCGCGGGCCGCAGGCCGGCGACCGAGGCGACGTTGACCACGGCGCCGCCGTGCTCCTTCATCCAGCCCCGATAGGCCTGCTGCACCCAGGACAGGGCGGCGAGGCAGTTCACCTCGAAGATCTTGCGGGCCACGGCCAGGTCCAGCTCGACCATCGGCCCGTACGTCGGGTTGATGCCGGTGTTGTTGACCAGCAGATCGACGCCGCCGAAGGTGTCGACCGCGCGTGCGACGACCTCGGCCTGGTGGTCGGCGTCGTCGGCGTGGCCGGCGATGCCGAGCGTGTGCTCCGGCCCCAGCTGGGCGACGGCCTGGTCGAGCGCCTCCTGCTTGCGGGCGGTGATGACGACCTTGGCGCCCTCGGCCACCAGCCGCTCGGCGATCGCCAGGCCGATGCCCCGGCTGGCACCGGTCACGATCGCCGTTCGTCCGGTGAATCTGGTGGACGTCGCTCCAGCTTGAGACACGGGCCTCCCCTTCAGGGTTACTAAGCGCTTGCTTACGTTACGCTCGATGAAGTGTGCGACGCCGCAGCGGCTGCCGTCAACAGGTCCGGCCCGGTGGTCGACATCCGGCCGGCCCACCGGGCGTTGTGGTATCAATGCCGGCCAGGCCAGAAGGAAGGATGGACGCGGGTTGACCTCCACCGCCGATCACTCTCGCGCCGACGCGACCCGCGCCCGGCTGCTCGAGGCGGCCGTCGACGCGTTCGCCGAGCGAGGCTTCCACGGCACGACGACACGCGACATCGCCGCCGCGGCCGGGCTGAGCCCGGCCGCGCTCTACGTGCACCACAAATCCAAGGAGGAGCTGCTCTACCTGATCGCGCGATCAGGACACGACCACGTGCTGCGCCTCGTGCAGGAGGCGATCGCGTCCTCCGACGACCCGGCCACGGCACTGCGGCGTGCCGTCCACGACTTCGTCGTCTCGCACGCCCGCGACCACACCCGCACCCGGGTCGTGAACTACGAGCTGGCCGCACTGAGCCCCGAGCATCTCGCCGAGATCCGTGCCGTGCGCCACCGGATCGAGCAGGCGTTCCGCCAGCTCGTGGAGGCCGGCGTCGCCGCCGGCGTCTTCGACACCCGCGATCCGCGGATCGCGGGAGCGGCCCTGCTGTCCCTCGGCGTCGACCTCGGCCGGTGGTACCGGGACGACGGCGGCTGGAGCCCCGAATACATCGCCACCCAGTACGCCGAGATGGCGCTCCGTATCGTCGGCGCCCGCTGAACGGCACCGAGGTTCGGAGTAGGCGTTGCCGTCGGCGTCCGTGCGGGCCGATCCTGATCACCGAGACCCGCCTCCGACCTTTCTTTGGGTGACGGTGGTCGCGCCACGCCCGCGATCGGGTGGGCGCCAGCAGGCGTGTCGGGTTGGGGAGCGCGTATGCCTGGTGGGCGATATACCCCAGAGGCATAAATATGACTCAGGGGCATATCACTCATAGCCGGGTCTGTGTCCGTGCCGACCACGTTGAGTAGCGGCCGCCCGGGATGTCGCGGGGCGTCGGGCCACGGGTGCGCTGCACCGCGGGCCTCACCGTGCCAGTGCCACTCCCCCGGGTGGCGTGTGGATGGTGTCGCCGGGTCGGATCTCGATGATCTCGCCATCACGGGACTGGATCAGGCCGACGCCGTCGGTGACGTGCAGGGTCTGACCGACGGCATGGCAGTGCCAGGCGGTGCGGGCGCACGGCGCGAAGCGGACGGTGTTGACCCGCATCCGGAAGGGCTCCTCGCCCTTGGCGATGACGTCGAAGTAGACATCGCCGGTGAACATCTCCGCCGGTCCCTTGACGGACGGCTGCACGGGCAGGACTTCCACTGGCTTCTCCTTGTCGATGGTCGGGGCGCCCCGGCCGCCGGGTTCCCACCGCCGGCCGACCAGGCGCGGGTCGGCCTTCGGCTCAGGTACCCACCTTTTCCAGGGCCTCGGCGAGCTGCTTGAGGTCGAGGCCCGCCAGGTGGTCGAGGAAGTGCCGGCGTACGGCGGCCAGGTTGGTGGGCCAGGCCTGCGTCAGGCGGGCAAGGCCGGCGTCGGTGAGGACGGCGTTCCAGCCGCGGGCGTCCTGCGCGCACCTGACCCGCTGGACGTACCCCTGCCGTTCCAGCCGCTGCACGACGCGGCTCATGCCGCTGAGCGACATCTCGCAGGCGGCGGCCAGCTCGCTCATGCGCAGTCGCCGGTCGGGCCCCTCCGAGAGATGCATCAGCGCCTCGTACTCGACGCTGGGCAGTCCCTGCTCGCGTACGAGGTCGGCGTCGATGGCGCGGGGTAGGGCGTGAATGACCCGCGGGAGGGCCCGGACGACGGCCTCTTCGTCCGCGTTGAGAGGTTGCGGCCTTTTCGGGGCCCGTGGCGACTTCGGTGTGACGGTGGACATGCCCCCAGCATACTTGCTTGACGAAGCAATTACAGTTCCACGTCCGGCGCCCTGAAGAACGCGATCGACTTCCTCTACAACGAGTGGAACAACAAGGCCGTCGAGTTCGTCAGCTACGGCTCCGTGGGCGGAGCCCGGGCGGTGGAGCACCTGCGGCTCATCGCCGGCGAGCTGCAGATGGCCGACGTGCGGTCCCAGGTCGCCCTCTCGCTCTTCACCGACTTCGAGAACTTCAGCGTCTTCAAGCCCAGCGACTTCCAGCGGGACGCGCTGACCGTGACCCTCGACCAGGTCGTGGCCTGGAGCGAGGCCCTGGAGCCGCTGCGCACCAGGTGATCGACCGCACGGCCGGCAGCCGTTGCTACCGGAACTGAACGTCGAATGGGGAAGGGACAGGACAATGCGTGGACTCACAGGCAAGGTCGCCCTCGTCGCCGGTGCGGCGCCGGGCAACATCGGCGGCGCGACCGCGATCCGGCTCGCCGAGGAAGGCATGCTGGTCGTCGCGGCGGATCTGAACCAGGCCGCCGCCCAGACGGTGGTCGACGAGATCACCGCCGCCGGCGGAACCGCCGTGGCACGAGGCTTCGACATCACCGACGAGCAGTCCTACCAGGGCCTGATCAACTTCACCGTCGAGCGGTTCGGCGGCCTGCACGGCCTGTTCAACGTGGCGGCGGATCTCTCGCCACGCAACATCGGGCGGGACAGCGACGTCACCTCGGTGCCGCTCGATGTCTGGCAGCACACCATCGACGTCACCCTCACCGGCTACCTGTACGGCCTCCGGCACGCCCTGCCGATCATGATCAAGCAAGGTGAGGGTTCCATCGTCAACACCATGTCGAGCGCCGTGTGGCTGGGCGAGACCGAGCGCGTCGCCTACCAGGCGGCCAAGAGCGGACTGATCGGCCTCACCCGGCACACCGCGACGCTCGGCGGCAAGCACGGTGTTCGTACCAACCTGCTGTCGCCGGGCGTGATCCTCACCGGCGCCGCGCTCGAGACCACCACGGCCGAATTCCGCGAGCAGATTCTCGCGACGGTTCGTTCGCCGAGGCTGGGTAGACCGGAGGATCTTGCCGCGATGGTGGCCTTCCTCTTCTCCGACGACGCCGCCTACATCAACGGCCAGTCGCTGCTGGTCGACGGCGGCGCCAACTTCACCTGATCCCCTCGGCAAGCCGGCGCGCGCTCGATCCGAGCGTGCGCCGACGTGCACCTGCCGCCGGGCAGCGCCCGGGCAGCCCGCCACCGCTTCGGTCCTGTCCAACAGGCGCGGGCTGACCCTGACCGCCGCGGGTGTCCCGCTCGGACTGCTGTCCGGGCTGGTCGCGGCGGTCGGGCTGGAGCGCGCGCCGACGGTGTGGAACGACCAGATGGCGCTGCTGCCCTGGGGCCTGTCCCGCCTTCTCGGCATCACCGTCCACCTGGGCATCCCCGCCGGCCTTCCCGGGTACGCCGCCGTGGCCGGCGCCGCCCCGACCGCCGTCGGTCTGCTGCTGTCGATCAATCGCGGCCGGCGGACAGCCTGACCGGCTCGCGCCGGGACTTTTGTTAAGGCTCTTGACAGCTTTGTCATGCGCCGCGAACGCTGTCGAAATCTCCAACCGGGTGCGCGACCGTCGCATTCGGACTCCCCTCTGGAGGTTTTCGTATGAGGCGTAGTAGACGCAGGGCCCTGTTGCCGGTCGTGGTGATGGTGAGCCTCGCGGTTCCCGCCGTACCGCTGCCCGCGCTGGCGGCCGAGACGCCCGCCACCGACTTCTCCACCTCGCTGGAGGCCGGCGATCCCCAGCCGACCTGGATCAACACCACCGAGACCGACGCCGGCGGCGCCGAGAAGACCTCCGGGGTGACCGGCAGCCCGGTCAAGGGAATCCCCGGCAACCTGGCCGGCCGGATCACCGAGGTCACCGCCAACGGGGAGAACCCGCCCAGCGAGACCGCGGACCGGGTCATCGACGGCAATGTCAGCACCAAGTGGCTGACCTTCACGCCGACCGGCTGGGTACGGGTCCGACTCGACGCGCCGGTCGCCGTCGTGCACTACGCGCTGACCTCAGCCAACGACGCACCGGAACGCGACCCGAAGGACTGGACCCTGCAGGGCTCCGCGGACGGGGAGAACTGGACCACCCTGGACACCCGGACCGGGCAGCAGTTCACCGAGCGCTTCCAGACCAGGGAGTACCGGTTCGACAACGCCACCGCGTATCCCTACTACCGGCTCAACGTCACCGCGATCGGCGGGGGCGGCATCACCCAGCTCGCCGAGCTTCAGCTCTCCAACGGCGACACCACTCCCCCGCCGCCCAGCAACATGCGCACCATGAGCAGCGGCGGCCCGGTCAACGGCCCGACCATGAAGCCGAACGTCGGCTGGACCGGGGTCCGCGCGCTGCAGTACTCCGGCGGGCAGACCGTCAGCGGGCGCGGGTACGCGTACAACAAGGTCTTCGACGTCGACCTCACGGTGACCGACCGGACCGAGTTGTCGTACGTCATCTTTCCGGAGCTGACCGGGCAGGACCTGGACTACCCGAGCACCTACGCGGCGGTGGACCTGGCCTTCGACGACGGCACCTACCTCAGTGAGCTGGGCGCGGTGGACCAGCACGGCTTCGGGCTGAGCCCGCAGGCGCAGGGTGAGTCCAAGTCGCTCTACGCCGACCAGTGGAACGTCAAGCGGTCCCGGATCGGCGCTGTCGCCGCCGGCAAGCGCGTCGACCGCGTCCTGCTGGCCTACGACAGCACCACCGGGACCGGCCTGTTCAACGGCTGGGTCGACGACATCCGGATCACCGGCAACCCGGCCGAGGTGGCCACGCCGCGCCCCTCCGACCACGTGCTCACCACCCGCGGCACCAACTCCAGCGGCAGCTTCTCCCGGGGCAACAACATCCCGGCGACCGCGGTGCCGCACGGCTTCAACTTCTGGACCCCGATGACCAACGCGGGCTCCATCAGCTGGCTGTACGACTACCAGAGCCGCAACACCGCCACCAACCGCCCGGCCCTGCAGGCGTTCACCGTCAGCCACGAGCCGAGCCCGTGGATGGGTGACCGGCAGACGTTCCAGGTGATGCCCTCACCGGCCACCGGGGTGCCCGCCGCCGGCCGGTCCGCCCGGGCGCTGCCGTTCGGGCACGAGAACGAGGTGGCGAAGGCGCACTACTACGGCGTCACCTTCGACAACGGCCTCAGGACGGAGCTGGCACCGACCGACCACGCCGCGCTGTTCCGGTTCACCTTCACCGGCGACCAGGGCAACCTGATCTTCGACAACGTCAACAACAACGGTGGCCTCACCCTCGGCGCCGACGGCGTGGTCAGCGGCTACTCGGACGTGCGCAGCGGGCTGTCCAACGGCGCCGGGCGGATGTTCGTCCACGGCGTCGTCGACGCCCCGGTCACCGCCAGCGGCCGGCTCGCCGGCGGCGGTGGGGCCAACGTCACCGGGTACCTGGCCTTCGACACCCGGCAGACCAAGACCGTCGAGTTGCGGATCGCCACGTCGCTCATCTCCGTGGAGCAGGCCCGGCGCAACCTCGAGAACGAGATCGGCCACGACGACACCCTCGAGACGGTCCGCGAGCGCGCGCAGCGGCTCTGGGACGACAAGCTGCGGGTGATCGAGGTCGAGGGGGCCACCGAGGACCAGCTCACCACCCTGTACTCCAACCTCTACCGGCTCTCGCTCTACCCCAACTCCGCGCACGAGAACGTGGGCACGCCGGAGGCGCCGGTCTGGAAGCACGCGGTGCAGTCGACCACGTCGAGCACGATCCCGGCCGGCACCACCCCCACCCGGACCGGCGCCCCGGTCGTGGACGGCAAGGTGTACGTCAACAACGGCTTCTGGGACACGTACCGCACCACCTGGTCGGCGTACACGCTGCTCGACCCGGACACCGCCGGCGAACTGGTCGACGGGTTCGTGCAGCAGTACAAGGACGGCGGCTGGGTGTCGCGCTGGTCGTCGCCCGGGTACGCGAACCTGATGACCGGCACCAGCTCGGACGTGTCCTTCGCCGACGCGTACGTCAAGGGCGTGCGCAGCTTCGACGTCAAGGCCGCGTACGAGGCGGCGGTGAAGAACGCCACGGTCAGCCCGCCGGGCAGCAACCCGAACAACACCAGCGTCGGTCGCAAGGGACTGCAGACGTCGATCTTCCAGGGGTACACCGCGTCGGACGTATCCGAGGGGGTCTCCTGGGCGCTGGAGGGCTATATCAACGACTTCGGCATCGCGAACATGGGCGCGGCGCTCGCCGACGACCCCGCCACCCCGGAGGCGGACCGGGCCCGCTACCGCGAGGAGTCGGAGTACTTCCGCGACCGGGCGCAGAACTACGTGCACATGTTCGACCCGCACGTGGACTTCTTCCAGGGTCGGGACGCCGCCGGGAAGTGGAAGTCCACCACGGCGGAGTACGACCCACGGGTCTGGGGCCACGAGCACGACTACACCGAGACCAACGGTTGGAACTTCGCGTTCCACGTCCCGCAGGACGGCCAGGGCCTGGCCAACCTGTACGGCGGTCGGCAGCAGCTGGCCGACAAGCTGGACGAGTTCTTCCGCACCCCGGAGACGGCGAAGTTCCCAGGCTCCTACGGCGGCACCATCCACGAGATGATTGAGGCGCGGGACGTCCGGATGGGCATGTGGGGCTTCAGCAACCAGGTGGCCCACCACATCCCGTGGATGTACACGTACGCGGGGCAGCCGGCGAAGACGCAGGCGAAGGTCCGGGAGGCGCTGTCGCGGATGTACCTCGGCAGCGAGATCGGCCAGGGCTACGCCGGCGACGAGGACAACGGCGAGACCTCCGCCTGGTACCTCTTCAGCGCGCTCGGCTTCTACCCCCTGCAGGTGGGCAGCGCGGACTACGTGATCGGTTCACCGCTGTTCCGCAAGGCGACGGTGCACCTGCCCAACGGCCGGCAGATCGTCGTCAACGCACCGCAGAACAACGCCCGCAACGTCTACGTGCAGGGGTTGACGGTCGACGGGCAGACCCACCGGAAGTCCTCGATCTCGCACGGCGAGCTGGCCGACGGCGCGGTGCTGGACTTCGAGATGGGCGAGTACCCGTCGTCGTGGGCCACCGCGGCCGAAGACCTGCCGACCTCGCTCAGCAAGCCGGGCCCGGTCGCCCGGCCGCTGGCGGACATCACCGCCACCGGCGGGGCCGCCGCGCTGCGGGACGACAGCTCCGGCACCACCGTCGCGGTCGACGTCCCGGTGCAGTGGAAGGTCTCCGGCACCCCGGAGAAGGTCACCCACTACACGCTCACCTCCGGCAAGGTCGCCGGGGACCTGCACGGCTGGCAGCTCAAGGGGTCGTACGACGGCCGTAACTGGACGGTGCTCGACGACCGGGCCGGCGAGTCGTTCCCCTGGCGGTCGCAGACCCGGTCGTTCCAGGTCGACCAGCCCGGCCGGTACGCCCACTACCGGCTGGAGGTGACCGCCGCCGACCCGGCCGCCACGCTCGCGGAGGTGGAGTTGCTGGCGAAGCCGTCGCCGGCCTGCACCTCGACGATCACCGGACGGCGGGACGCCGCGCTGACCGTCACGTCCGGCGTGACGTGCCTGACCGGCGCGACGATCAACGGGATGGTGACCGTGCAGCCCGGCGCCGCGCTGTACGTGCGGGGTGGCGTGCTCTCCGGCGGGGTGTCGGCCAGCGGCGCCGACGCGGTGGTGCTGCACGGCGTGACCGTGCGGGGTGGCGTCACCGTGGCCGGTACCACCGGCGAGGTCGCCATCGAGGCAGGTCAGGTCGCCGGCGCGGTCGGCCTCCTCGGCAACGCGGATCCGGTGCTCGCCGCCAGCACGGTGACCGGCGCGCTGTCCTGCGCCGACAACGTCCCGGCGCCCCGCGACAACGGGCTGCCCAGCACGGTCACCGGTGGCTCCTCGGGACAGTGCGCCCCGCGCTGACCGGCGAATCGGGGCGCCCGGCGAACCGCCGGGCGCCCCAAACCCTGTCCGCCGGCCGGCGACAGGTCACCGGCCGCCCTCGGCCAGCTCGGCGAGCATCCCCTCGCAGCTGCGGACGACGACCTGCGCGCCCCGCCGCTGGGAGAGCCGGAGCAGCGGATCCTCCGCGCGGTTGCGCCACTGCCACTGCGCGTCGGCGGCGACCTCCCAGAGCCGCTGTACGGGCGCGTCGTGCTCCAGGCCGAGTCGGGCGGCCAGGCCGACCCCGTCCCCGCCGACCAGGCGTTGCGCCTCCGCCGCCAGCTCGGCGTCGAACCCGAGCCGGGTGGTCCGCAGCGCCGCGAGCAGGCGCAGCTCCCGGAACTCGTGCGCACCGGCGAGGATCTGCTCCACCGCGCTGAGCAGCTCCCCGGTGCCCGGGCCGGGCTCGGCCTGCAGCAGCGCCTCCACCGCGGCGAGCGCGGAGCGGGCCTTGAGCGTGTCCCGCCGGTCGACGAAGAACCGGCTGATCGACTCGCGCAGTTCGGTCAGGCCGCTGCGCCGGATGAGTTCGGCGGCCAGCTTGCCCCGGCTGTCGCAGCCGGTACGGACCAGGGTGGTGGCCAGCCGTACCCCGATCAGGCCGAGCCGGTTCAGCAGCGCGGCCCGTACCTCGGTGTCCAGCCGTACCGGCAGCTCGGCGCGGACGAAGCGGTCGGCGGAGAGCAGGTGCGGGTCCAGCTCCTCCCGCGACATCCGGGCCAGCTGCGCGAGCGCGGCGAAGTCCGACTCGCTGAGCACCCGTCCGGCGAGACCGAGCAGCCCGCTGCACGCCACCAGGTTCACGCAGAGCGCGTTCACCCGGGGGTCGCGGTGCTGCCGTCGGGCGAGCTGGCGGGCGGTGAGCAGCCCGTCGATCCGTCCGCCCCCGGTCTCGTCCACCCGGGACAGCACCAGGATCACGTTCACCGGGGCGGCCTGCCCGACCCGGCTGTCCCGGGTGGACTCCAGCACCCGCAGGTCGGTGCCGCGACCGTCGCGGGTCAGGTACAGCACCGCGTCCGCGTCGCGCAGCACCCGGTCCATCACCGGCGCCCGGCCGTGTTCGTCGGCACCGACGATCGCGGGAGTGTCGATCAGGGTGACCTGTCGCAGCGCCCTGGTCGGCCACTGCACCACGATGTCGCGCAGCTCGCCCTCCCGCCAGCCGACGAGGTCCACCCGCATCCCGGTCGCCGACTTCAGCACCGTCAGCTCCTGCGGGGGTTGGCTGCTGGAGTAGGCGGTGGCGCGCGGCTGCGGACCGTCCTCGTACCAGGTGAAGATGCCGCTGCCGTCCGGGCCGTCGATCGGCGCGACCTCCTCGCCCATGATCGCGTTCAGCACGGTCGACTTGCCGGACCGCCACGGGCCGGCGACCGCGACCCGCAGCGGTTGCTCCAGCCGGGCCAGCTGGTGCCGGAGGTGACCGGTCGCGCGGGGGTTGTCCCGGTAGAGCTGGAGGGCCTGGTGCAGCAGCCCCCAGACCGCCTCGTCCAGCCGCAGGCCGACCGTCATGCCCGGGGCTCCAACGGCGCCGGGGCGGGCCGGGCCGCCGTCAACTGCTGGGCCTGCTCGTAGACGGCCGCCAACCGGCTCATCTTCAGCCGGATCTCGCGCTGGCGCTGGTCGCGGACGGCCGCGTCGGTGTCGGCGGCCTGCTTCGCGGTACGGAACGACTGGACGATGGCCTCCTGCAACTCCTCGGTCAGCGCGGTGAAGTGGTCCCGGAGCATCCGCTGCACCTGCCGCGCGGTGTCCCGGCAGTCCTTGGTCGTCCGGACGAAGAAGTCGTCGACGTGCCGCTGGATCGCCGTCTTGACGCTCGCCTGGCGGCGGCGGAGCAGCTGCCTGCTCTCGTCCCGGATGCTCTTGCCGCCGAAGAGCGCACCGGCGCCGATCGAGACCGGGTTGATCATCGGCATGCCGGCGAGGGTCATCGCCAGGCCGAACATCAGCAGGCCACCGTACGAGCCCTTCATGCCGGTGATCACCTTCTGGCTCGCGGTGAACCGGTCGATCGTCGGCCGCTCCATCTCCGGCAGCCGGTCCACGAGATCCTCCGGCACCCTCATGGACCAGGGCGGCAGCACGTCGTAGCCGTACCGGGCGAAGTTGCCGGCGACCCGCCGGGCAGCAAAGTCGCAGCGCTGGGCCAGCCACTCGTGGTTGGCCTCGGCGGCCTCGACCAGGCTGCGCTGCAACCACTCCTGGAAGGTGTCCCAGGAGACCAGCGGGTCGGCCGTGTCGAACGCCTCGTCGACCATCCGCAGGATCTGCCGGGTCCGGTCGCGCAGGTCGTACTCGATGTCGGAGAGCAGGTCGGCCATCTCGTCCGCGAGGGTGTTCTGCCAGCGGGTGGAGCAGCGGCGCAGCTCGTCGACCTCGCGCTGGGCCGCGTGCAGCCGGGAGATCGGGCCGGACTGGTCCTCCTCCTTTTGGCTCTCCAGCTCGGCGCGCAGCGGCGCGGCGAGTTGCTCCACCACGGTGCGGGCGAGCATCGCGACCGAGGCCCGGGCCAGCACGTCGCCCTTGCCGGCCAGGTCCCGCTGCAGACGGGCGATCAGCTGCGGGAAGCCCGACTCCGCGTTGAGCCCGTGGTCGTCGGTGACCGCCGCGCGCAGGCGCAACGCCGCCGAGACCGGGATCAGCGCCGCCGGTACGCCCGCCTCGGCCAGGTGCTGCCGGTTGCGTTCGGCGACCGCGCGCCAGTCCGGCACCAGGTCGATCTTGGTTTGCACCAGCGCCACGTTCGGGTGCGACCGGGTGACGTGCAGCAGCATGTTCAGCTCGGCGACGGAGAGTTCCCGGGTCGAGTCGGAGACGACCAGCACCGCGTCGGCGCGGTTCAGCGCGGCGGCCGGGGCGCCGGCACCGATCAGGGCCACCTCGTCGGTGCCGGGCGTGTCCACCAGCACCAGTCCCGCGCCGAGCAGCGCGCGCGGCAGTCCGATCTCGACGTACGCCGGACCGCCGCCGGACCGGCGCCCCAGCGTGCCGGCCACCCCGGCCGCGATCTGGTCCAGCGGTACCGGGGTCCGCTCGGCGGTCGTCGCGACGGAGCCGCCGGCGGGTCGCCCGGGGGCGGACGCCGCCTGGACCACCGTGGCCGACGCGACCTCGGAGTGCTGCACCACGGTCGGCAGGACGGTGGTGCGGCCGTCGCCGACCGGGCACACCGGCGCGTTCACGATCGCGTTGACAAGCTGACTCTTGCCCTGGTGCGGTTCGCCGACAACCAGAACCCGCAGCTTCGGGTCGAGCAGTTGGGCGCGCTTCTGCCGGACCGCCTGGAGCAGGTCCGCCCGCCCGTGTTCTCGGCACGTGCGGGCGATCCCGTCGAGCGCGTCCAGCCAGATCCCCGCCATCACCGCACCAAGTGTGCGGATTTCGGATTAATTATCAAGTGGTGAATTGAGCAGGATCAGGTGGAAAGCCGGATCGCCAGTGGCGATCCGGCTTTCGTCTCCGCCGAACCCGATCAGAGCAGACCGTCGCCGAGACCCAGCAGCCCGCCGCCGGCCGACGCGGACGCGTCGGCGTGGACCCCGGAGTCGCCGCTCACACCACCGTTGACGTCACCGGTCACGCTGCCCACCGTGCCGGTGACGCCGGAGACGACGCCGTCCACCTGGTGCGTCACGCCGCCCACCGTGGACGACACGTCGACCTGCGGGACCAGGCCGCCGGAGCCGCTGACGCCGAGCCCGCCCAGGGTGTCGGTCACACCGAGCCCGCCGAGGGTGTCGTCCACGCCGAGCGAGTCGACGACCCCGCCGACCTGGCCGTAGGTGCCCGAGAGCGGGCCGCCGAGCAGGCCGTCCGGGGTGCCGAGCAGGCCGGCGTCGGTACCGTCGAGCAGGGCGTCCGGGTTGCCGGCGATGCCGGCCACGTCACCGACCGCCGGGTCGGCCACGGTGTCCACCGCACCCACCACGTCGGCGTCGAGGGTGTGCGCCACGTCGTGCACCCCGGTCACGTCGGTCTCGATGCCGCTCGGCCCGATGCCGAGGCCGATCCCCGGCAGCACCGTCGCCCCGGCGGCGACGCTCGTCGGGTCGACGGCGATGGCGCCCAGCACACCCGCCTTGACGTCCACTCCGGAGTAGGAGCTGCTGATGGTGATGTCCTGCGGCACGGCCTGGAGTTGGGCGACCACGTCGGTGGTGTCGGCCAGCAGCGGGTCGAGCCCGAGCTGCCCGGCCACTGGGGCCACCGGGGCCAGCCCGTGCACCGGGGCGTAGTCGACGACCAGCGGAACCACGTCCTGCACGTCGGCGGCGGTGATGTCGGTGAGCCCGGCGGCCTGCAGCGCGCCCTCCGGGTCGAGGTCGAACGCCGACTTGGCGTCAGGGTTGGTCAGCAGGTTGAGCACGAAGTCGTGCAGGGTCTGGTCCATGTGCCGGTTTCTCCTCGGACGTTGGCGTCAGCGACCGTGATCGTCGACAGGGACGCTATGGCCGCGGACGGCATCCGGTCATCGGGGATCGGCCCGCAATCCGCCCCGCCGGATTAGGGTGCCCACCGCCTCGTACGTTAGGGGGACTGGGGGAACCGGGCCGGCCAGATTTAGGGTCCCGATGCGGGAGCGATCTCTGGTACGAACGTAGGAGCCCACGGGGTGTCGCCGGGGGTGGGTCGCCGCACGGTGCCGACACCGTCGCCACCGGCCGGCCAACTCACGGTGAAGGAAGATTGCGGATGCCGTACGTCCTGGGGATCGACATCGGAAGCACCAACACCGCGGCCAGCGTGGCCCGGCGGCGGGGTGCGACCTGGGCGCGACCCGAGGTGGTCGCGCTGGACGGCGGGTCGGTGACCGCGCCGTCGGTGTTGCACCTGGCAGCCGACGGGACGCTCGTGGTCGGTGAACCCCCCGCCGAGGACGGGAGCCGGACCGCACGCGGGTTCGTCCGCCGGGTCGGCGACGACGTTCCCCTGCTGCTCGGCGGCGAGGCCTGCCCGCCGCAGATGCTGACCGCGCTGCTGGCGGCGTGGGTGGTGGAACGGGTCCTCGACCGGGAGGGTGAGCCCGCCGAGGCCGTCGTGCTCAGCCACCCCGCGGGCTGGGGTCGGCACCGGCGCGAGCTGCTGCACGAGGCGCTGTGGCAGTTCGGCCTGGGTAACGTGACGCTGCTGCCCCGTACGGTGACGGTGGCGGAGAGCCACGCGGCGCGCGGCTTCCCGGGCAGCGCGGCGGCCGTCTACGCCCTGGGCGGCAACACCTTCGAGGCGGCCCTGGTCCGCCGCACCCCCCGCGGCACGTACGAGACGTTCGGCCTGCCGCAGGGGCTGGACTGGATCGGCGGCGCCGACTTCGACGAGGCGCTGGCCGAGCACGTGCGTACCGTGCTCGCCCGGGAACTCGCCGCGGCCGGACCTCGGCAGACGCATGCCACGCTGCGCGCGCTGCTGCCCGAGTGCGACCGGGCCAAGCGGGAACTGACCGTCGGCACGGAGACCGACGTGCTGCTGACCCTGCCGACCGGGCCGGTCCGGGTGCCGGTGAGCCGGGTGCGGTTCGAGGACATGATCCGGCCGGCCGTGCAGGCGACCGTCGACCTGCTGACCCGGACCGTCCACTCCGCCGGGCTGCTGCCGGCGCAGCTCGACGGCGTCCTGCTCGCCGGCGGCTCCACCCGTATCCCCCTGGTGGTCGAGCTGCTCGCCGCGGCCTTCCCGGTACCGGTGGAGGTGGAGCCCGATCCGCAGCTGACCGCCGCCACCGGCGCGGCGCTGGCCGCCTGCCAGGTGGTGTCGCCCCGTCCGCGCCGGCCGGAGCCGGACCGCGGGCCCGCCCCGGCCGTCGGGGCCGGACGGGCCGCCGCCCCGGCGGTCCCGGCGCTGCGTGGACCTGAGCACGACCGTTCCGCCCGCAGCGAGCCACCACCCCGTCCCCCGGTCCGGATCACCCCGCTGGAACTGCCGAAGGCCTCCCGCCTGGTGCTGGCCCGCGGCCGGGGACGTGAAGGATGACCACCATGATCATGAGCAGCGTCGCCGGGTCCCGGCTGGTGCTGGACCGGGGACCACAGGCCCTGCTCGACGCGGTCGCGGCCGATCCGGACGCGCCGCTCGCGCTCGGCGTGACCGGGCCGGGCGGTCACGGCCGCAGCGCGTATCTCCAGGAGCTGGCCCGGGTCCACCGGCGGGCCGGAAGCACGGTGCTGGAGAGCGCCCCCGACCGACCCGAGGAGATCGAGCCGGACGACGTGCTGGTGGTCGACGACGCGCACCTGCTCGACGACGCCCGGCTCCGGGCGCTGCGCGAACTGGTGCTCACCCGCCGGCACCGCCTCGCCGTCGGGTACCGGCCGTGGCCCCGGCCGGCGGCGCTGGTCGAGTTGGCCGACGCCCTCCGGCGGGACGGGCACCTGGTGCCGCTCACCCCGTTCACCCGGGAGCGGACCGCCGCCTACCTCAGCGCGGTGCCGGAGGTCGGCCGACGGCCCGACCTGGTCGACTTCGTGCACGGGCAGACCGCCGGCGTTCCCCGCGACGTCGAGCGGCTGGTCCGCGGCCTGCGTGGGACGGAGATCCCGGCGGGCGTCCCGACCGAGCCGCCCCGGCAGGCCGTCCTCCAGTTCGGACCGGATCTGGAGGACCTGGCACCCGACGTCCGCCGGCTCCTGCTCGCCGTCGCCGCCGGCGTACCGCTGCCGGTGGACCTGCTCGGGGCGCTGCTGGGCCGCGAGCCAGGTGACGTGGACGCGCTGATCGCCGCGGCCCGGGCGGCCGGCCTGCTCGGCGCGGACGGCCGACTCGCCCCGATCGTGCGGCGCGCGGTGACCGCGCTCAGCCCGGCCGCCGACCGCGGAGCCGTGTGGCGTCGGCTCACCGAGCTGCAGCTCGCCCGGGGTGGGCCGGTGCTTCCGCTGGTCCGCTCGCTGTACGCGGCGCACGTGGCCGCCGACTGTCCGGCGCCGACACTGGCGGCCGCGGCGGAGGAGGCGCTGGCCGGCGAGCCGGCCCTCGCGGCGGAGCTGTTCGCGGCGGCCACGGCCGCCGGGCGGCCGGCCGCGGTCCGACAGGCCGTGGCCGCGGCACTGGCCGGCGACCTGGACACCGCCCTCCGGCTGGCCGACCGACTCCTCGCCACGGCCGCCCCGGCCGACCGGGCGGAGGCGGCGGCGGTCGCCGCGACCGCGCTGGCGCACCGTGGTCAGGTCGGTCGCAGCGTCGAGCTGTACCGATGGTCGGGTACGCCCTCGGCGGAGTCCTTCGCCGCCGTCGGCGCGCTCGCGGCCGGCCGCCCGGCCGACGTGACGCCCCCGTCCGGGGACGACCGGGCGGGTGGACCGCCCACCCTGCACGCCAGCGCCGCCCGGCTGATGGCCGACGGAATCCGGGACAGCGTCGCCGGCCCACCGACCGCCGCGCTCTCCACCCTCGTGCAGGCGGCCGCACTGCTGGAGCCGGCCGGCCGGGCGGCGCTCCTGCCCGACAGCCCGGCGGCGCTCGCCGCGTTGACCGGCCTGCACTGCGGCGAACTGGACATCGCCGAGCGGGTGCTCGACCGCGCCGCCACCAGCGGGACGGGCGGCCCCCTGATGGCCCGCCGCCACCGGTTGCTGCAGGCGTGGATCGCGATGGTCCGGGGCCGTACCGTCGTCGCGGCCGACCACCTCGCGGCGGTGACCGGCGACGGCCGGCCGCTCGAGTCCCGGGACCTGCTCTTCGCCTCCGCGCTCGAGCTGGGGATCGCCCGGCGCAACAGCGACCTCGGCGCGCTCCAGCGCCGATGGGGGCACGCGCTGGAGGCCGTCGTCCGCCACCCCGTCGACCTGTTCACGCTGCTGCCGCTGGGCGAGCTGGCCATCGCCGGGGCCCGGCTGGGCGACCTCGGCCGGCTGGAGCCGTACCTGCGGGAGGCACGCCTGCTGCTGGCCCGGCTCGGCGACCCGCCGCTGTGGAGCACCCCCCTGCACTGGAGCGGACTGCACGCGGCGATCCTGGCCGAGGAGCCGGCAGTCGCGGACGGCCACGTGGCCGCCCTGCTCGCCGCCGCGGACCACAACCGGTACGCGGCCGTGGTCGCCGCGGCCGCCGCCGCCTGGGTGGACGTGCTGCGCGGGATGGTCGACCCGGTCCGGGTGGAGGCCGCCGCCCGCGGTCTGCACGACGCCGGTCTGTGCTGGGACGGCGCCCGCCTCGCCGGGCAGGCAGCGATCCGCACGTCGGACCGGCGGGCGATGACCACGCTGCTCGACTGCGCCCGGATGCTGCAGGGCCGGCCGGCGGGGGCGAAGGCCGGGCAGCAGCCGGCGTCCGTCGACGCCCTCGCCGGTCCGGCCCCGAACCGGCTCAGCGACCGGGAACGGGAGGTCGCCGAGCTGGTGCTGGCCGGGTTGACCTACCGGGAGATCGGGGACCGGCTGTTCATCTCCGCCAAGACCGTCGAGCACCACGTCGCCCGGATGCGGTCCCGGCTCGACTGCGCCAACCGGACGGAGCTGCTGGCCCTGCTGCGGACGATCCTGGCCGACCGGTCGGGCCAGGCGGCCGCGCAGCCCTGGCCGGAACGGTCCGCGTCGTGAGCCGGCCCCGGACCGGCGACCACGGCATGCGGACCCGGCTCGCCGCACTGGCGGTTGTCCTGATCACGCTCTGGTCGTACGCGGCGTATCTGACCGCCCGGGACGCGGCCGACCTGCTCCGGGTACGGGCGCTGGCCCAGGCCCTCGGCCAACCCACCGACCGGCTGATCGTCGAGCTTCAGGTCGAGCGCCGGCTCACCGCCCGGACGGTCGCCGAGGGCCGGGCGGGTTCCGCGCTGGCCGGGGCACGCGACGGCACCGACCGCGCGGTCGCCGGGCTGCGCGCCTCCGCCGCCGACGACCTCGGGCTGCTCACCGCCGGCGTCCGGGAGCGGGCCGATGAACTCATCCGGCAGCTGGGTGGGTTGGCCGGCCTCCGGGCGGTGGCCGACGCCGGCCGGGCCGACGCGGTCGCCGGCTACGACCGGCTGATCGACACCGCCTTCACCGTGTACGGCCCGGAATGGAGCGCGCGGGACAGCCCGCCGGCCGTTGAGACCCGGGCGATCGTCGCGCTGGCCCGGGCCCGGGAGCTGCTCGCCCGGGAGGACACGCTGCTCACCGCCGCGCTGGCCGGCGACCGGATCACCGCCGACGACCGGCGCCGCCTCGCCGAGCTGGTCGCGAACCAGCGGTACGCCCGCGGCGAGGCCGTCGCCGGACTGCCGGCGGCCGACCGGAACAGCTACCAGGCGCTGGTGGACGGTATTCGCTTCACCGGCCTGCTGTCCCTGGAGGACGCACTGCTCCGCGCCGACGACGGCCAGCCGGTGGTCACCGAGGAGGACTGGCGCGCTACGGCGGACGCGGCCCTGACCGGGCTGCAGGAGTTCGTGCGGGCCACCGCCCGCAAGAGTGCCGAGCGGGCCACGCCGGACGCGGCCCTGGTGGTCGTCCGCACCGGCGCCGTGCTGGGGCTCGGCCTGATCACGGTGCTCGCCCTGCTCCTCACCTGGACCGGCACCGTCCGCCGGCTGATCGGGTGGCGGGACCCGTCCGCGCTGCCGGCCGGACCCGACCGGACCGAGCACGCCACCCGGGAGCTGTTCCTGCGGCTCACCCAGCGCAACCAGGTGCTGCTGCGCGACCAGCTCACCCTGCTCGACGCGATGGAGCGGCGGGAGTCCTCGGCGGCGGAGACCGCCGACCTGTTCCAGCTCGACCACCTCGCCGCCCGGCTCCGGCGCAACGTCGAGAAGCTGATCATCCTCGGCGGCGCGACGCCGGCCCGGCGCTGGCGGCGGCCGGTGCCGCTGCTCGAGGTGGCGCGCGGCGCGATGGCTGAGGTCGCGGACTACCAGCGGGTGCTGGTCGCACCGCACTGGCCCTGGTCCCTCGCCGGGCCCGCCGTCACTCCGGTCGTCCACCTGCTGGCCGAGCTGATCGAGAACGCACTCCGGTGCTCACCGGCGGACACCACGGTGCGGGTCGCCGGTGAGCCCGAGGCGGAGGGCTGCGCCATCGTGGTCACCGACGACGGACCGGGCCTGAGCGTGACCGACCTGGCCGAGGCGAACGAGCTGCTTGCCGACCCGCCCGTCGGCCTGCCCGTCGGCCGGGCCGGGCTCCACTCCGCTGCGCTGCTCGCCGCGCGCTGCGGCGCCCAGGTCTCGCTGCGGTCCGGCTCGCGCGGCGGCACGGCGGCGGTCGTGCTGCTCCCCGCCGGCCTGGTCACGCCGACCGCGCCGCAGCCGGCAACCGCCGGGCCGCACCCCGCTTCGATGCGGGAGCCAGGTGAGAACGGCGACGAACTGCCGGTGCCGGCCCACGGTGGACCACCGCCGCCCCGGCTCGACATCGCCGACCCCACGCAGATGGCCACCACGACCGCAGCAGAGGACGACAGATGATCCCCCACAATGGCGCCCCGGACGACCTGGAACGGTCCTCGACGGCGACGAGCGGAGACGCAAATGCCGACGGCCGGCGACCCTGACGAGGCGTGGTACGACGACGACACCGGGCTCCTGGCCCGGCCGTACGTGGTGGCCCGGGCGGCCGGCGCGGACGACGGCCGGCGTCTCGATCTCATCACGGTGGTCGTGGCCCGGGCCGCGGTTCCGGCGGCCACGCCGCTCTTTCCCGAGCAGGCGCGAATCCTCGAGCTGTGCCGGCGGCCACTGTCGGTGGCCGAGGTCGGCGCGCAACTGGACCTGCCGCTGGGTACGGTTCGGGTACTGCTCGGTGAGCTGCTGGACGCCGGACTGATCGAGACGCACGTGTCGCCGACGCTGTCCGAGCTGCCGTCCCGGGAGCTACTCGAAGCGATGCTCACCGGGCTGCAGGCGCTGTGACCAACGGCGTGGGCCGGGGACGCGCATACGGTGAAGGATCTGAGGGAGAAGAGCACGTGCCGTCATCACCGCCCCAGCCACGGCGGACCGTAGCGGTCATCCTGCTCGACCGGACCGTGGCCCTGGCCGGGCACGCGCGGCGCGCCCTCGGCGGCCTCGGGGCTTCGTCCCGGCGTACCTGGGTCCTGCTGGCCGCCTCGCTGGTGGTCCTGGTCGCGACGGCGGCCTCCGTCGTCCTGGTCGTGCGGACGCCGGAACGGCTGGCCCCGGTGGCCCTCGACCCGCCGCCGGACGTCGCCCTGCCCACGGACCCCGCGGTCGGTGGGCCCGACCCGCACGCCAGGCCGGCCGCCTCCAGCCCGGCGGCGGCGAGGCGGACGACGACCGCGGCGGGCCCGCCGGTCGGCGCGGCGGCCCCGCCGGCGACGGCACCGTCCGCGCGCACCCCGTCAGCGGCGGCGGGGTCGAGCACCCCGGCCGCGTTGCGTGCCGCCTTCGCCATCGAGGAGCGCGCCCTGCTCAGCTACGGCGCCGACGTGACCATCAGCAACGCCGGTCGGACGAGGGTGACGAGCTGGACCATGGTCATCACGCTGCCTCGGGAATCCCTCGAAGTCTCCTCGGTCAGCGGCGCCCGAGCCACCCGCGCGGGCGCGACCTGGACGTTCGTGCCGGACGGGACGACCGCAGAGGTGGCGGCCGGCAGCTCCGTCCAGGTCACCTTCCGGGTCAGCGGCGCGCCGATCAGCTCGACTCCCACGGCCTGCACCATCGACGGCGCGGCCTGCACCGGCCTGCCCGACTGACGGCTGGCGGCTGGCGGCTGGCGGCTGGTGAGATCAGCGGCGGCCGCCCCCGGACGGGTGACGCCGACCGAGCAGACAGCGGTGCGCCGTGACCGCTGGCTAAGCTCAGCGACGTTGCGTCGCGGCAACGGAACACCAGCTGACCGCTCCGCTCGCACGGCAGCCGCTTGCCTGATCGGGCTGCACGGCGGCGACAGCCGCCGTCGATTCCTCTGGTGGATGCGGAGGGCGTCTGATGGACCCGGGCATGTTCCCGGCTCCGCTCTGGGCCTGGGCCGCGATCGGGGCCGTCATCGCCGTCATGCTCGCGGTGGACAT
Source organism: Micromonospora sp. U56 (assembly GCF_018070095.1). Lineage (NCBI taxonomy): Bacteria > Bacillati > Actinomycetota > Actinomycetes > Micromonosporales > Micromonosporaceae > Micromonospora > Micromonospora sp. U56. The sequence continues at coordinate 48,192 of NZ_JAGPYL010000005.1, read as the reverse complement.
GCTCTCCCACCGCGACAACCACGTGATCGAGCTGCGGGAAGCGCTGATCTGGAGCGCCGTCTGGATCGCCGCCGGACTGGCCTTCGGCCTGATCGTCTGGGTGGGGTGGGGCGGCGAGCCGGCGGTCGCGTACTACTCCGGCTACCTGCTGGAGAAGGCGCTCTCCATCGACAACGTCTTCGTCTTCGCGCTGCTGTTCGGCTACTTCCGGGTGCCCGAGGGATACCAGCACAAGGTGTTGTTCTGGGGTGTGATCGGCGCGCTCGCGTTCCGACTGGTCTTCATCTTCGCCGGAGCGGAACTGCTGCACCGGTTGGCCTTCGCCGGGTTCGTGCTCGGGGCGTTCCTGATCTGGACCGGGTGGCGCCTGGCGGTGCGGGGCGAGCCCGACGTCGACCCCGACCGCAACGTCGTGGTCCGGTTCTTCCGACGGATGGTACCGACCGAGCAGCGGTACCACGGCGGCCGGTTCACCGTCCGGGTCGACGGCCGGCGGCGGGCAACGCTGCTGCTGGTGGCGCTGGTGGCGATCGAGGCGACCGACGTGGTCTTCGCGATCGACTCCGTGGCGGCGATCCTGGCCATCACCACCAACACCTTCCTGGTCTGGACGGCGACGGCGTTCGCCGTGCTGGGGCTGCGCAGCCTCTACTTCTGTCTGGCCGGACTGCTGCGGCACTTCGGTTACCTGCGTTACGGGCTGGCGGTGCTGCTGGCGTTCGCCGGGGCGAAGCTGATCCTGGCCGAGACGCCGGTGGGCACGCTGCCGCTCTGGCTCACCCTGCTGGTGGTGGTGGTGACCCTGTCGGTTTCGATCGGCTGGAGCGTGCTGTCGGCCCGCCGGGACCGGCGCCGCCACGCCGGCGGCTGAGGAGCCGCGCGTCACCTGGCGTAGTAGAAGTCGGCGGCCTCTTCCGCACCGTCCGGGTCGAAGCGGCCGGTCCAGGAGTGCGGGCCGGTCCGCTGCACCGAGGTGAACGTCGAGGTGAACGTCTTCAGGCCGGTCGGGTCGGCCCAGTCGAAGCGCAGGAAGGGGTCGTCCCGCTTCACCCGCTTCAGGTCGACGTGCACCCAGTCCTTCTCGTCGGACGGCCGTAGGTAGCTGTCGGTTCCGATCACGATCCGGCTGCCCGCCGAGGGATACTTCCCGCCGGTGACGGCGATCGTCGACTGGAAGCGGCGCGCCTTGGGGTCGAAGACACCACTGCCCTTGACGCTCTCCCTCTCGGGCAGGTCGCCGCGCACCGCGTACCGGTGGGCGACGCCCTGCGACCGCCGCAACGCCTCGACCAACTCGGCCCGCGCGGTGTCGGCGTCGGAGACGGCGCGGCGCTGCCGGTCCGGACCGGCGACTCGGCCCGGGTGGGTTCCGCCGACCCGGTGCATCCACCCGCGACGAGCAGGACGCCGGCCAGACCCAGCGTGAACAGCGTGGTGCGATGGTTCATGGTGATTCCCCGTGGCGGCCGGCCGGGCGGCCGGAACGAGGGCACGATAGCGAACGATCGGTGCTGGGGGTGGCCCCTGGCCACCCTCGGCGGCCGGGCCCGGTCCTCGTCGCTCAGCCGTCGATGTCGACGATGACCTTGCCGGCACTGGTGGCGCCGGCGACCAGCGCGTGGGCGTCCATGACCGTGTCGAGCGTGAACCGCCGTGGGTCCAGCCGTGGCCGCAGCGCCCCGGCGTCGGCCAGGGTCGCGGCCTCCCGCAGGATCTCGCCATGGTGCTCACGACCGTGCCCGGTCAGCATCGGCAGCAGGGTGAACACCCCGGAGTAGCTCGCGCCCCGGAACGACAGCGGCGCGAGCGAGTGCGACCCCCAGCCCAGCGCGCTGACGACGTGCCCGTGGTAGGTACGCACCGCGGCGAACGACGCGTCGAGTGTCGCGCCGCCGACGTTGTCGGCGATGATGTCGAAACCTTCACCCGCGGTGTACCTGCCGACGTACTCCTCGACGCTGGTCGACGTGTAGTCGATCGGCACCGCACCGAGGCTCTCGATCACGCCCATGCTCGCCGGCGCGCCCGTCGCGTACACCTCGGCGCCGCGGGCCAGGGCAAGTTGGACGCCGACGTGGCCGACGCCGCCGGCACCGCCGTGGACCAGTACCTTCTGCCCGGCGCTGACCCCGGCCCGATCGACCAGCCCCTCCCAGGAGGTGATCACGGCCAGCGGCAGCGCGGCGGCCGCACGCATCGACAGCGTCCGCGGCTTGCGCGCCAGCAGGCGGGCGTCCACGGCGGCGTACTCGGCCAGCGAGCCCTGCAGGTCGCCCACCCCGCCGGTGAGCCCGTACACCTCATCGCCCAGCTCGAAGCCGGTCACCTCCGGGCCCAGCGCGGCGACGACGCCGGCGAGGTCCAGGCCGAGCACCGCCGGCAGTTCGATGCGCGCGTGCGGGGCCTTCCCGGCCTGGATCTTCGTGTCGAGCGGGACCCCACTGGCCACGACACGCACGAGCACCTGACCGGCGCCGGCGACGGGTTGGTCGATCTGTTCGGCCCTCAGCGGGGTATTGAACTCTCGAAGCACTGCGGCAAGCATGACTCTCCACACCGTCCTCGACGAGGCGTCAGGCGGACGCTGCATGACTGGATTGCCACCCGGGCGGCTTCTGGGCGGCTACCGAACCCCGATGCATCCTCAACCTGGCCGTACTCGTTCCGCTTCCTGCTCCGCGAGCCAGTCGTCGAAGGTCATCGGTGCTATCCGGGCGTCCGGTCCCGGCAGTAGCACGTTTCCTGCCATGTCCGCGCCGAGGATCGCCTCCCAGGTGGGGACGATCTTCATGTCACGTCCCAACACCTGGTGGGTCCGGCGCGCCATGTCCACGAGGTCGTGACGATCGGGGCCGGCCACACCAGGGTGGCGTCCCTGCGGTGGGCCACCTGCGGCCACCGTCAGGAATTCGGCGACGTCAGCCGGCGCGATCGGCTGGACGAGCAGTGGCGCGAGGTAGGCGGTGCCGTCCCGTTCGGTCCAGCTGGCCACCGTCGCGCCGAAGTCGAAGAACTGGGTGGCCGGCACGATGGTCCACGGCACCGGTCCGGTGGACACCAGGCGCTCCTGCTCGCGCTTGCCGGAATAGTGCGCGGTTCCCGCGATGCGGTGTACCTCGACGATCGAGAGCACCACGTGGTGTCGTACCCCCGCCTGCTGCTCCGCCCTCAGCAGGTTCTGCGTGGTGGTGGCGAAGTACCTCGCCGTGGCCTCGCGGTCGGCGGGTGGCGCGCTGATCGCATCGACGACGACGTCGACGCCGCTCAGGGCCTCGTCCAGCCCCCGTCCGGTCAGCAGGTCGACGCCGTGCGACCGGCTGATGGGTACCGGGTCGTGCCCGTGACGGCGCAGGGCCGTCACGGTGAGGGACCCGATGTTGCCGGATGCGCCGGCGACCGCCACCCGCATGGTGCGCTCCTGTCTCAGATCCGGTGCGAGGCGCAGCGGACGTGACAACCAGACGCGGGATCGCCGCCGTACCTGACGACCCAGGACCTGGCCGGCCCGCGCGACAGCGCCTCGATGAGTGGTCGAGCCGGCGCCCGCCCGACCGCACCCGCTGGCCGAGCGGGCTCGATGCCATGACAGCGCGGTGGTCGACGGCCTCGCGTGAGCTACAGGGTAGGAGCGGTCGAGGTGCCGCGTGGCGCGAATCGGGATGCTCGCGGGATGTGACCCAGGTCACTCAGGTTGAACTTTCGTCCGCCGGCCACGTCCGGAGCACCCGGATACCTCTCGCGTTCATCCAGGGAGAATGATGCGCTCAATTCGCAAGATATCGGCGCTGGCACTGCTGGTGCTCGGCGTCTCGGCGGCGGCTCCGGGGGGTGTGCCGGCATCGGCGCAGCCCGGGGCCGCGAAGCCGACGACCACACCCAAGGTCGCGGCCGAGCCCCGGACGGTCACTCTGCTCACCGGCGACACCGTCCACCTCGGCACCGTGAACGGCCAGACGACCGTCGACGTGGTGCCGGGCAAGGGACGGGAACGGATCCCGTTCATCACCCACAGCGCCGGCAAGGACGTGCGGGTCATCCCCGCGGACGCCGTCGGCCTGCTCAACCGGGGCAAGCTCGACACGCGGCTCTTCGACATCTCGAAGCTGGTCGAGTTCGGCTACGACGACACCCGGGCCACCCTGCCGCTCATCGTCCAACACGGCAGCGGCGCCGCCGCCGGCCTCGCCGGCGCCCGGACCACCCGCCAGCTCTCCGGGGCGAGCGCTGTCGCGGAGAGCCGCGCGGACGCGGTGGCCTTCTGGAACACCGTCACGTCCGCCGGGAGTGGCACCGAGCGGCAGCTGCGGGCCGGATTCGACAAGATCTGGCTCGACGGGCTGCGCCAGCCGACCCTCGACGTCAGCGTCCCGCTGACCGGCGCGCCGCAGGCCTGGCAGGCCGGCTGGACGGGAACGGGGGTGAAGGTCGGCGTCATCGACACCGGCGTCGACCAGACCCACCCCGACCTGGCCGGCCGCGTCGCCGCCGCGGAGAATTTCACCGCCGAACCGGACGCCCTCGACCGGGTCGGCCACGGTACCCACGTCGCCTCCACCATCGCCGGCAACGCGGCCGCGTCGCAGGGCCGGCACAAGGGCGTGGCGCCCGGCGCGACCCTCTACAGCGCCAAGGTCTGCATGGCGGAGGGCTGCCCGGAGTCGGCGATCCTGGCCGGCATGACCTGGGCGGCGGAGCAGGGCGTCAAGGTCGCCAACATGAGCCTCGGCGGCCCGGACAGCCCGGGGACCGACCCGATCGAGGCGGCCCTGACCGACCTCACTTCCCGCTACGGGGTGCTCTTCGTCGTCTCCGCGGGCAACAGCGGCGAGGCCGGCGAGTCCACGGTGAGCTCGCCCGGCGGTGTGGCCGAGGCGCTGACCGTGGGCGCCGTGAGCAAGACGGGCGAGCTGGCCGAGTTCTCCAGCCGGGGGCCGCGCGCGGGCGACGCCGGCATCAAGCCGGACATCACCGCTCCCGGCGTCGGCATCGTCGCCGCCCGCAGCTCGACCTCCGACCTGTGGCCAAACGACGAGAACCCGCAGTACGCCAGCCTCAACGGCACCTCGATGGCGGCTCCGCACGTGGCCGGCGCGGCGGCGATCCTGACCCAGCAGCACCCGGACTGGACGCCTGACCGGATCAAGTCCACGCTGATGGCGGCCGCGCAGCCGAACGCCGGCATCGGTGTCTACGAGCAGGGCGCCGGCTTCCTCGACGTCGCCCGGGCGATCCAGCAGACCGTCACGGCGAGCCCGGTCAGCGTCGCCTTCGAGCGGACCACCGCGGCGCAGCAGCAGACGATCACGTACGCGAACAGCGGCTCTTCCGCCCTCACCCTGGCCGTCTCCCTCGACGCCAAGGACGCCGGGGGCGCCCCGGCGCCGGCCGGCCTGTTCAGCCTCAGCGCCTCCTCGGTGACGGTCCCGGCCGGCGGCACCACCACCGTGACCGTCACCGTGCAGGCCGGCGCCGACCTGCCCGACCGCTACTTCGGCGGAGAGGTGACCGCCACCGGCGGCGGCGCGCAGGTGCAGACCCCGGTCGCGCTCGACATCGCCCGCCACGATCTGGCCCTCAAGCTCATCGGGCCGGACGGTGGAGCGCCCACGCCCGAGCAGGGCTGGGTGACCGTCCTGACCGACCTGGACCGGCAGACCATCCAGGTGTTCGGCGACCTCGCGACCACCGGGTACCGGGTCCGCGCGGGCCGCTACCTGGTCCAGACCTACCTGGTGAGCGGCGACGACGTCATCACGCTGGTACGCCCGAGCCTCGACCTGACCACGGACCAGGCGCTCACCATGGACGCCCGCCTGGCGAAGCCGATCTCGGTGTCCGTGCCGAATTCGAAGGCCACCGCGGTCCACCAGGAGTTCGGCTGGACGATCCGGACCGAGGAGCCGCAGATCTGGGGCAGCAACGACCTGTACGGCGTGCTGATGAACATCCCCTTCGACCACCTGCGGACCGCGCAGATCGGGGCCGGCGAGACGCCCGGCTTCGTCTCCTACGTCAACGGCATGTGGGGCCAGGTGGCCCAGGACTACAGCCTGCACAACAGCCCGTACGTCTACCGGGTCTACCTGTACGAGCCGGAGAAGATGATGACCGGGCTGACCCGCAACCTGCGCGCGGGCGACTTCGCCACGGTCCGCTCCCAGATCAGCGCGGACGTGGCCGGCGTGCCGGTTGCGCGGCTCGCGCGCGCACACGCGCCCGGCAACTCGCCGGTCTACCGCACCGAGCGCGTAGGCCCGCCGAGCTTCACCTACGACGTGCCGAGCACCATCACCGAGTACTACAACCAGGACAAGAAGGCGGTGTGGCAGTCGACCTCGGGCCAGCCGCGGTACACGTACTACGAGTCGGCGTGGACCAGCTTCCGGCCCGGGCGCACGTACACGGTGAAGTGGGCCAACGCGGTGGCCGGGCCGGTCTTCCCGGAGCCGAACTTCGGCCAGCAGTTCGCCACCCGCTACTGGGGCGACCTGATCGGCGGGCCGGGGCCGCTGCACGGCGACGGCACCGGGCACATGGGCTTCCGGCATGTGCGCGGCGGCAGCGTGGAGGTCAACCTCTACCGCAACGGGGTCAAGGTCGGCGACGCGAACCAGACGCCCTGGGTGTGGAACGTACCGGCGGAGACGGGTGACTACCGGCTGGCGGCGACGTTCCGCAGCGACCCGGCGTTCACCCTGTCGACGGTGGTCGACGCGGAGTGGACCTTCAAGTCCGGGCACGTGGGCGACGGCGAACTGGTGAAGCTGCCGATGACGGCGATCCGGTACACCCCGGAGCTCGACATCGACAACCGGGCGCCGGCCGGCCGGCTGTTCCGGATCCCGTTCTCGCTCGACCGTCAGATCGGGGCGGCACCGGGCCAGACCAGGACCTTGACCGTCGAGGCGTCCTTCGACGACGGCGAGACCTGGCAGGAGCTGACCGTGCAGCGGTCCGGCGAGAAGGCGGTCGCCTGGGTGCGCAACCCGGCCGGCACCGGCTTCGTCTCGCTGCGCGCCGCCGCGACGGACACCAGCGGTAACACGGTCAAGCAGACCGTCATCCGCGCCTACCGGTACTGAGAACGGCCCCCGGACGCGGCGCCCACCGGCGCCGCGTCCGGGTCACCGGTGCCAGAGCAGCCGGTCGCGGATCCGCCGGGCCATCGGCGAGTCCGTCCCGTCGAGCTCGGCGAGGGCCTCGCTCCACGCCTGCCCGGCCAGGGCCGGGTCGCCGTTGGCCGAGTGGAAGTCGCCGATCGAGACCAGCACCTCCGCGGTGTGGTGGGTGGCCCGGGCGTCGCGGAAGATGTCGATCGCCTGCTGCCAGGTCGCCATCGCGTGCGGCAGGTCGTCGATCATCGAGTACGTGTGCGCCAGCCAGGCCTGGGTGGTGCCCGTCCCGTGCAGGTCGCCGAGGGCCTCGAACTGCCGCCGCGCCTCGACGAACATGCCCAGCGCCTCGGCGTGCCGGCCGAGCCAGCCCTGTGCCCGCGCGATGACCAGCAGGGCGTTGGTGGCGCCCCGCACGTTGCCCTCGGCGCGAAAGAGCGCCCGTGCGGCCTCGGCATGCCAGATCGCCTCGTGGTAGCGCCGCTGGTCCAGCCGGATCTCGGCGATGTTGTTCTCCGCGTGGCCCTGCTCGTTGCGCCGGCCGAGCCGCTCGAAGAGCGCCCGGGCGTGCTGCAGGTGCGACAGCCCGCGGTCCAGATCGGCCAGGAAGTAGCAGGCGCCGGCGAGGCTGCGGTGCAGCAGGGCCTGGGCGGCCGGGTCGTCCCCGGTCGCGGCGAGGCCGGTGCTCATCGTTGTCGCCCACTGCCGGAACTGCGCGGTGTCCTGGAAGAAGTTCTGCAGGGCCAACGCGATCTGCCAGGCCGTACGCGGCCGGCCGCGCTCCTTGGCCCGCGCGACGATAGCGGTCAGCACCCGCTGCTCGGCGGCGAACCAGGCCATCGCGTCGGCCCGGCCGGTGAAGCCGGGCCCGGTGACCCCGCGCTCGGACGGCTCCGGCTCCGGCAGCGGCACCTGCGGCTGCAAGGGCAGGTGCGCCGCGTACGCACTGAGCTGGTAGTAGTCGTAGACCCGCTCGATGGCGGCGTCCCGCTCGGCCGCGTCGTCGTGCTCCTCCCCGAGCTCCACGGCATAGGCGCGCAGCAGATCGTGCATCCGCCACCGGCCGTCGCCGGGCTGGACCAGCAGCTGCGCCCCGAGCTCGGCGAGCAGGCCGCGGGCGGAGCGCAGGGACAGGCCCCCCAGAGCGGCCGTCGCTTCCGCGCTCAGCTCCCCGGCCGGGTGCAGGGGCAGCAGCCGGAAGAGCCGGGCCGCCTCGGGAGTCAGGGCCCGGTAGGACCAGGAGAAGATCGCCTCCAGGTCGGCGTGGGTGTCCCCGAAGCCGGCCAGCCGGCCGTCGGCCTCGGCCAGCTCGCCGGCGACCGCGGGCAGGCTGAGCCCGGGCCGGCCGACGCTGCGGGTGGCGACCAGCGCCAGGGCCAGCGGCAGGCGGCCGCACCGCGCGATGATCTCGTCGACGGCGCCCGGATCCGCGGCCGCCGCGTCACCGAGCCGGCGGGTGAGCAGCTCGCGGGCCTCGGCGTGGGTGAGCAGGTCGAGGTGCAGCGGGTGGGCGCCCGCTGGGCCGGCCACGCCGGTGATCCGGCGGCGGCTGGTGGCGATGACGAGACTGCCGCCGGTGCCGGGCAGCAGGTGCCGGATCTGGTCCCAGTCGCGGCAGTTGTCGAGCAGGATCAGCATCCGGCGCTCGGCCAGGATGCTGCGGTAGAGGCCGGCCTGGGCGTGCAGCTCGGCCGGGATGGCGGCCGGCGCGACCCCGAGGGACCACAGGAAGCCGCGCAGCGCCTCCGCCGGTGTCATCACCGAGTCGCCGGAGTCGAAACCGCGCAGGTCCGCGTGCAACTGCCCGTCGGGAAAGCGGGCGGCCAACTGGTGGGCCAGATGCACCGCGAGGGTGGTCTTCCCGACGCCGGGCATTCCGTCGATGACCAGCGCGCTGGTCCGCCGGTCCCCGGCCAGCAGCTCCTCCGCGGCGGCCAGGACGTCGCGGCGGCCGGTGAAGTGGGGGTGGTCGGCCGGTAACTGCGCCGGCGGCTCGGCCCGGGTCGGCTGCGACAACTCCAGCTCGGCGCGTCTGACGCCGCGCCGCGACCTGGAGCCGTCGGTCGAGGCGTCCTGGTCGAGCACGCTGTCCCGAGCCGCGCGCAGGTCGCCGCCCGGTTGGATGCCGAGTTCGTCGGCGAGCCGGTGCTCGATGTCGGCATAGGCCGCGAGGGCCTCCGCCCGCCGGCCGTCCGCGGCGAGCGCGAGCAGCAGCCGCGCCTGCAGTGCCTCGTCCAGCGGCTCGTACTCGGCGGCCAGCCGGATCGCGGGCAGCACCGCGTGGACGCACCCGGCCCGTAGGGCGGCGTCGGTCGCGGCCCGGACGGCCGCGAACCGCTCGCCGTCGACAGCGACGAACTCCGGATGGGCCCGACCCCCGGGCTGCAGGCCCGAGGCGCACCGGTCCCGCCACAACGCCAGCGCCTCCCGGTAGAGCTCGACCGCCGGCTCGCCGGAACTGCCGGCGGCCTGGGCCACCAGCCGCCGGAAGCGCAGCAGGTCGAGCGACTCCCCGTCGATCCGCAGCCGGTATTCGGCGCCGTCGCGGATCAGCACCGAGCCCGCTGCCCGGGTCGGCAGGCCCGGCTCGAAGCGCCGCCGGAGCATCCCGACGTGCCGGTGGACCACGTTGACCGCGCTGGGTGGGGGGTCGGAATCCCAGAGCAGGTCGACGAGTTCGGCGACGCTGACCGCGCCGCCGGCCCGGGCGAGCAGCAGCGCCAGGATCAGCCGCTGCTGCCGGGTGCCCAGGTCGATCTCGGACTGGTCGCGCCAGGCCCGCACCGGGCCGAGGACGGCGAAGGAGAGGGGGGTGGTCATCTCGATGCGATCCATACAGGGCTGGTTGCCACGATCGCCATAGCATGGCAGGGCCCGCGCCGCCCGACGGGCGCGCCGCCGCAATGTGAGCTTCGACTCAGCGGCACCGATCGCCGGCCGCCGGAGTCGTCCCTGCTCAGGCCGCCTTGAGCCCGGTGCGCAGGGCGCGCAGCGCATAGTGGGTCCGGGACTTCACCGTGCCGATCGGCACTCCCAGCCGGCCCGCGACCTCTTCCGGTGACCGCCCGACCAGGTAGACCTCGGAGAGCAGACTGCGCTGCGCCGGGCTGAGCCGGCTGAGCGCGTGCCGGATGGCGTGCGACGCCAGCGCGCTGCCGGTGGTGTCGTCACCGGCGGGAATCCAGGTCATGTCGACGAGATGGACCTCGGTTGGGCGGCCCCGCCGCAGCCGGACGCCGTCGATGACGAGCCGCCGGGCGACGGTGAGGAGCCACCGGCGGGCGGCATCGGGCTCGGCCGGCACGGAGTCGAGGTGCCGCCAGGTCCGCAGCATCGTCTCCTGGAGCAGATCCTCGGCGGTCTGCCGCTGGCCGTGGGTCAGCAGGAGCAGGAGACGCAGCACGGCACGGGCGTGGTCCGCATGCAGCGCGGTCATGCGCTCGGCCCGGCCGGCCGGTGATTCGTCGGGTGCCCGCAGCACGATATCTCCCCCGCTAGCAGGAGCAACGGTGAATGAGGCACGAGCCTAGGGACGGCCGATGCGAATGAACTGATGCGTAAGTGCGGATCGAGTGCCGTCGCCGATCGCGATCGGTCACGGACGCGACGTGACCGCCGCGAGCAGGCCGGCCAGCCGCCGGCCGGTGCGGGTCTGCGCGTACGGGATCAGGGCCAGCGCCTCCTGCCACGTCCGCACCGCGGCGTCCTGGTCGCCGGTGGCGGCGTGGGCGCCGCCGAGCAGCGCCAGCACCTCCGCGGCCGGCGCCGGTGCCGAGGCCTCCTGGTAGGCGACGGCCGCCTCGCGCCAGCAGCCGACCGCCTTGCCGGGCTCCCGGCGTGCGGAATGCACCTGGCCGAGCACCTCCCACGCCTCGGCGATGCCCAGCCTGTACTGCGCTCCGCGCGACAGCGCCATCGCCTGCTCGGCGCAGCGCACGGCCTCTTCCTCCCGGCCCAGTTCGGCGTTGCTCGCGGCCATGATCACCAGGGCGTCCGCGCGCAGTCTGTCGTCTCCGGCCGCCCATGGCCCCAGCGCCACGGAAAGCGTCCGGACGACCTCCTCATGTCGCCCCTGGGCGCCCAGGATCATCGCCCGGTTGATCACGGCCCGGGTCATCTCGGCGTGCAGGCCGAGCCGGGCGAGCAGCTCGAGCGCCTGGTCGAGATGCCTGACCGCGGTCTCGTGCTCGCGCCGGAAGTAGGCCGCCCCGGCCAGGCTGCGGTGCATCCGGGCCTGCCCGACCAGGTCGCCGCCCGCCCGGGCGGCATCGAGGGCCACCTCGCCGGTTGTCGTCCAGTCGGCCCACCGGCCGCTGCGGTCGAAGAAGTGCTGCATGCCCAGGGCGAGCTGCCAGGCGTCGGTGTGCCGGCCCTGCCGGGCGGCCCGGCCGACCAGCGCGATCAGGACCTGCCGCTCGGCGGTGAACCAGCGCATGGCGTCGCCGTGGCCGGCGAAGCGCAGCGGCGTCTCGCCCGGCCCCGGCTCGATCATCGGGTGGTGCTCGGAGGCCAGCAGCCGCCGGTGCGCCTGATAACAGGTGGCCCGGTAGAACTGCAGGCCACGCAGCTCCGCGGCGGCGCGCTCGGCCGGGCTGTCGTTCTCCTCGCCGAGCTCCGTGGCATAGGCCATCAGCAGGTCGTGGGTGCGGTAGCGGCCCGACAGGTCCTCGCTGATCAGGTGCGCGCGGCTCAGCTCGCCGATCAGCGCCCGCGCGCTCCGCAGCGAAACGCCGGCCAGGCCCGCCGTGCCGGCGATCGAGATGTCGGGGCCGGGATGGATCGGCAGCAGCCGGAAGAGCCGGGCGGCCGGGGCGGAGAGTGCCTGGTAGGACCAGGAGAAGACGGCACGCAGGCCGGTCTGCGGGTCATCGCCGTCGAAGCCGTCCAGGCTCCCGGGCGCTTGGGCCAGCTCGGCGGCGATCTGCGCCGGTGGCCTCCGCGGCAGGGTCGCCGCGCGGGCGGCCACCACGGCCAGCGCGAGCGGCAGCCGCCCGCAGCTGGCGATGATGGCGTCGATCGCGGCCGGGTCCGCCGCGACGCCGCCGGCGCCGAGCGGCCGCAGGAGCGCCGCGCGGGCCTCGTCGATGCTCGGCAGACCGACCGGCAACGGGTGGGCGCCAGCGGTGGTCAGCAGGGTGCTGAGCCGGCTGCGGCTGGTGACGATCACCAGACAACCGGGGCTGCCCGGCAGCAGGTGCCGGATCTGCTCGGCGTCCCGGCAGTTGTCGAGCAGGATCAGCAGGCGCCGGCCGGCAAGCCTGCTGCGGTACATGCCCGCCTGGGCGTGCAGCTCGGCGGGAATGCCCTCCTGGGGCACCCCGAGCGAGCCGAGGAAGCCGCGCAGCGCCTCAGCCGGGCTCATGGCGGGCTCCCGCCCGTCGTATCCGCGCAGGTCGACATAGAGCTGCCCGTCCGGGTAGCCGGCGGCGAACTCGTGGGCGAGGTGGACGGCGAGGGCGGTCTTGCCGATCCCCGGCATGCCGTCGATCGCGAGCACCGCCGGCCCGCCCGGGCGCGCGACCGCCGCGCGGGCCTCGGCGACGAGGTCGCCCCGGCCGTTGAAGAAGGGCAGATCCGGCGGCAGCTGCGCGGGCCGGGGAAACGGCGACGGCGATTCGGTACGCGCCGGCTGGGTGCGCTGGTGCAGCAGCCGGTCGTACGCCTCCCGCAGCTCCTCGCCCGGATCGATGCCCAGGTCGTCGGCGAGTCGGCGGCGCACCACCCGGTACATCTCGACGGCTTCCGCCTGGCGGCCGTCGGCGGCGAGCGCCAGCAGCAACCGGCTCTGCAGCGACTCGTCGAGCGGGTGCTGCTCGGCGGCCTGCCGCAACGGCGCCAGCACCGCGCTCATCCGGCCGCAGCGCTCGGCGGCGTCGGCGGCCTCGCGCACGGCCTGGGCGCGTTCGGCCTCCACGGCGAGGAACGCGGGATGCAGGCGGGAGGCCGGTTCCAGGCCCGCGGCGCACCGGCCGCGCCACAGCCGCAGCCCGTCGAGGGAATGCCGCAGCGCCGACTCGGGGTCGCCGTCCTGCAGGCTGCGGCCCGCCAGCCGGCTCAGCGACCGGAACTTCAGCAGGTCGAGGGAGTCCTCGTCGGCGCGCAACCGATAGCCGGAGAGCTCCCTGAGGATGTGCCGGCCGGCCGACCGGGTGGGCAGGCCGGGCTCGAACAGCCGCCGGAGCACCCCGACGTGCCGGTGCACGACGTTCGCGGCGCTGGCCGGGGCCTCCTCGTCCCAGAGCAGGTCGACCAGCTCGGCCAGGGAGACCGGTGAACCGGCCCGGGCCAGCAGCAACGCGAGCACCAGGCGCTGCTGGCGGGCACCCAGATGCAGCTCGACGCCGGCGCGGACGACCCTGATCGAGCCGAGCACCGAGAAACCGATCGTCTCGCCCGCCTCCGCCCGCACACCGGCAACGGTAACCGGCGACCCGCCACCCGGACCTTTCGACCACCGGGTCTCCGGGACGGCGACGACAGCGGCGGGTCCGACCACTCCTCGTCGACCCGCAGCAACCGATCCCCCACATCACTGAACGAGGTCGACCTGGCCGTCGCCAGTCATGCCGGTACGCCGGGTGGCAACGGCGGCTCAGGTGGGCGTCCACGGGCGCGGACCGCGTCGGAGATGGCGACGCCGGCGAGTACGGCGGTGGCGGCGACGCTCGACAGCAGCGGCGGCACGTGCGGCATCGCGGGTGTCAAGGCGGCCAACGCGACCAGCCCGATCAACCGGGTGCGGGACACGCGGGCGAAGACCGTGTATTCGAAAGCAGCCCGCCCGGCGAGGAACAGCGCGGGTCCGCCGAGCATCACGGCGACCCAGGCCGGCTCGCTGTGCCCGACTGGATGAGCGATGACGAACTCGGCGCCGACGGCGGTGAACACGATGCCGGCCACCATGGCCAGGTGGGTGTATGACACGGAGCGGGCGAGGCGGGCCTGGTCAGGGGCCGCTGCGATGGCTGCGGAGAGCAACTCCCCGGCGCGGTAGATGTAGATCCGCCACAGCAGCACGGTGATGGTGATCGACACGATGAAGGCTGCGGTGCGGTGGGCCGCGAACCCGGTGCCGCGAAGCGTCAGTCCGATCACCAGGATCAACTCGCCGAGCGCGATGATGAAGAACTGCCGATATCGTTCGGCCAGATGCTCGGCCACGTTCGGTAGCAGTGCGGTGGGCGTGCGGCCGATCCCCGGCGTGGGGTGCCGGAGCGCGTATGCGGCGTAGTCCAGGAGCACAGCCAGGGTCCACAACACCCCACGTGTCGTACCGTGTGCGAGCGCCCCCGCGATCCACGGCAGCGCGGACACGCCGAACCAGAACAGCCCCCTGCGGGGGGCGCGGCGCAGCTCGTGACCCCGCAGAGCGATCACAAGGAAGATTTCGCGACCTATGTGGATGGCAACGTATGCGCCCGCGAAGATCAGGCCCCGCTCGCTGAACGCGTCGGGCAGCGCGACCGCCATCACCAGGGCGCCGATCATGATCGCGATGGTCAGGACCTGGACCGCCGGCCGCTGCGGGTCGAACAACTCGGTTGTCCAGGCCGTGGTAAACCACACCCACCAGACGGCCAGCAACAGCACCAACGCTTGGAAGGCACCGCTCCACCCGAGATCCTGGACCAGCGCGTACGAAAGCTGTGCGAGCGCGAAGACAAAGGCCAGATCAAAGAACAGTTCCAGGTACGTTGCCCGGGGATCTCCCCGCCCGCGCAACAGCCCGCGCGCCCTACCGGTCGTCATAGGCTCGCCCGTTCTGCCGGATTTGTAACAGGCCGAAGCAGTCATATCACGCCGACACGCCTCCCGACGTCCACGAACAGGAACGGCAGTAGCCGGGCGCCCTCAGGCGTTGCGGACCCAGTACCGCCGTCGGCCATGCTCCGGTCGCTCGGAACGCCTCCATGCAGCAGCCGAATCAGTCCGTTCAGCTCTGGTGAAACCACGTCTGACCTGGTCTGCTGAGGGATAGGACCACTCGGTTGGTCATCTGGACCGGAATCGAGACCGGCATGGACAACATTCATCTCCCTCGAAGCGCGCGCCGCCTGAGCTGCGCCCTCCTGGTCGGCGTCGTCACCCTGCTGGCGTTCGCCGGAGCAGCGCCCGCCTCCGGCCGCACCACCGCCGCCCCGGCCACCGCCGCCCCGGCCACCGCCGGCCGCACGACGGCGGCCGCGGTGACGGGCCCGTCGCCCGGCACGTTCACCGGACTGGGCTTCGACGCCTGCACCGCCCCATCGTCGGCGACCATGCAGGCGTGGCTGGCGGCCTCGCCCTACCGGGCGATCGTCATCTACTTCGGCGGTGTCAACCGCGCGTGCGCACAGCCCAACCTGACCCCCTCGTGGGTCGCCGCGCAGCAGGCGGCGGGCTGGCATCTCGTGCCGATCTATCTCGGGTTGCAGGCGCCGTGCACGACGTCCACCAAGCGCTATCTCATCGACGCAGCGAACGCGGCGGCGCAGGGACGCACACAGGCGGACGACGCGGTCGCACAGGCGAAGGCGCTGGGCCTGGCGCCGGAGAGCGTACTCGTCTTCGACATGGAGGCGTACCGGACCGACGATGCGGCCTGCCGCTCCGCGGTGCTCTCGTTCATGAGCGCCTGGACGGCGCGGCTGCACGACCTCGGCTACCTCTCCGGCTTCTACGGCAGCATGGCCTCGGGCGTCGCCGACCAGGTCGCGGCCTACAACACCCCCGGCTACGTCCGCCCCGACTACCTGGACTTCGCCCGCTGGGACGGAGTCGCCACCGTGTCCGACCCGGCGATCCCCAGCTCGTACTGGTCTCCCCAGCGACGGATGAAGCAGTACCGAGGCGACCACAACGAGACGTGGGGCGGGGTGACGATCAACATCGACAACGACTACCTTGACGTCGCTCCCATTCCGGCGACTCCCTTCGGGGACTTCAACGGCAACGGCTGGTCCGACCTGCTGAGCCGCCAGCCCGCCACGGGCAACCTCTATCTCTACCCCGGCAACGGGACGTCCCTCGGCATCCGCACGACCATCGGCACGGGATGGAACGGCATGGACGTCATCGTCCGGACGGACCTCACCGGGGACGGTCACGGAGACGTCATCGCCCGCGACAAGGCGACCGGCTACCTGTGGCTGTATCCGCACACGCCGTCGGGGTGGGGCAGCCGGATCCGCCTCGGTACCGGCTGGAACTCCATGCGCGAGATCACCCCCGCCAACGACTTCAACCGGGACGGCTACCGGGACGTGCTCGCCGGGCAGGCCTCCACCGGATACCTGTACCTGTACCCGGGCCGGGGCACGTCGTTCGGCCCACGAACGAGTCTCGGAACCGGCTGGAACACCATGGACGAACTCACCGGAATCGGCGACTTCAACCGCGACGGCTACCAAGACCTCCTCGCCCGGCAGAAGTCCACCGGCAACCTCTTCCTCTACCCGGGACGGGCAGGCGGGCTCGGTACGAGGCTGCAGGTCGGCACCGCGTGGAACAGCATGCGTGACCTCGTCGGCGTCGGTGACTTCAACCGCGACGGCTACCCGGATCTGCTCGCCATCGAGAAGTCCACGAGCTACCTGTACCTCTACCGCGGTCAGGGCACGGGCTTCGCCGCCAGAATCCGGCTCGGTGTGAGCTGGGGCGGGATGCAACCCCTGCTGTGAAGTACGGCCGTCCGCGAGCGGCGGTATCGCGCGTCGGCGTCGGACGCCGCGAGCCGGTCGGCGGGCAGGGCGCGCAGACCGGCTGGCCCTACCGGCCCACGGGACTCGCCGGGTATGAGGCTGCCTCACTCGCGACGAGCCCAAGCGTTTTCTACCTCTGTGTCCTGTTCTGTCGCCCAGGCTCATAGCGTTTTCGGCCTTACTGTTCCTATTCGGTCACTCAAGGTTGAGATGTCCTGTTTGGTGCATCTATGACCCGAAATTCGAATATGCAGATAGTGGTACATCCACGGCGGTTTGATTAGTCAATCAGGACATATCCCCTCTCAGGGGACTCGTAGCCTCGACCGGTGCCCTTTCGCGTCTCCTTCGATGGAACCCCCCGTCGCCCGCAGTTCACTTCGCCAATCCTCTCGTCCGGACCCGATCGACCCGTGTTCGTCGATGTCACCGGGACCCGCCGCCGACGAATCGGACGGGCGGGAGTGATCGTCGCCCTCGCGTCGCTGACGTACCTGCCGATGGCCGGGAGCGGCCTGCTGCCCGGTCCGCCGACGCCGGCGCAACCCGGGCCGCTCACCGTCGGCGGCGGTTTACTCGATCGCAGCGGACGCCCGCCGGCCAGCACACCACCGCCACTCGACGCCGCATACCCAGAGGGGACCGAGAGGCCTTCGGACACGGTGGACCGGCCACCGCGTCCAGGCCGGCAGGAGCGGGAGCCCAACGAGCCGGATCTGCCGGCCCAGCCGCTCGATCCCGCTCCCCACCGGCCCAAGTTCGACGCGCCCCGGACCGCCCAGAGCATCGACCCGGCACCGGTCAGGGCTTCGCCGGCCCTGCCCGTTCCCGGCCCGGAGGCGACGCCGTCGACCCCCGAAAGCAGCGAACCGGCACCGGTCACGGCCTCGCCGGCCCTGCCCGTTCCCGGCCCGGAGCCGGTCGGATGACCGTTCGGAGCCGCCCTCGCGCCAGTGGCCCACCCGGGCGGCGCAGGTCCGGCCGCCCCGGTCGGTGGACCGGCCGGTTCGTCTGCGCGTCCCTGTTGACGGTGGTCGTGTGTGTGCTCCTGGTCGAGGCGTACGCGAACGCGGGATTCAGACCCGACCACGTGGGCGGGTCCGCGGACCAGCGCACCGTTCCGACCGACATCCTGAGCGGCGGCCCGGTCCTCGACGTCCGGGGCGAGCAACCCCGGTCCTACCGGATGCCCGCGAGGACCATCGCGCTCACCTTCGACGACGGGCCCGATCCCACCTGGACCCCCAAGGTGCTCGACGTCCTGCGACGGCACCGGGCCAGGGCCACGTTCTTCGTGGTCGGTTCGCAGACGGCCAGGCACCGGAACCTGGCCCGGCGGACCGTCGCGGAGGGGCACGAGCTCGGTGTGCACACCTTCACCCACCCGGACGTGAGCGCGCTGCCGAACTGGCGGCAGCGGATGGAGTACGCACAGACGCAGATGGCGATCGTGGACGCAGCCGGCGTACGCACCAGCCTCGTACGGTTTCCCTACTCGTCGGTGCCCAGCGCCGTCGACGACTCGAAGTGGCCGGCCATCCGGGCGGCCGCCCGACTCGGCTACCTGACCGTCGTCAACGACATCGACGGCAGGGACTGGGCCCGCCCCGGCGTGGACGCGATCGTGCGGAACATGACGCCGGCCGAGGGAGCGGGTGCCGTGGTACTGCTGCACGACGCCGGCGGCGACCGGTCGCAGACCATCGCCGCACTGGACAGGTTCATTCCTCTGATGCAGGCACAGGGCTACACCTTCACCACGGTCAGCGACGGGATGAACCGGGGGCGGCCGGGGGCGGAAGCCTTCGCCGGCAACGTCCCGGCGTCGACCGCGGACCGCTGGCAGGCGGCCCCGCTCCGCTGGGCGATCGTGCTGGCCGATTCGATGCTGCGCGGTCTGGCCGTCCTCTTCGTGGTGGTCGGGGCGCTCATGCTGGCCCGGACGCTGCTGCTGGTCCTGCTCGCCCGCAAACTCGCGCGGCGACGGCGGGCGCACCGCTGGCCCTGGGGAGTCACCACCGCACCGGTGTCGGTGATCGTGCCCGCCTACAACGAACGGGCCGGCATCGTTGCCACGGTTCGATCGCTGGCCGCCAACGACCACCCGGGCATCGAGGTGATCGTGGTCGACGACGGTTCGACCGACGGCACGGCCGACCTCGTCGACGCGCTCGGCCTCGACACCGTGCGGGTCATCCGCAAGCCCAACGGAGGCAAGGCGAGCGCCCTCAACACCGGTCTCCTGTACGCCTCGCACGACATCATCGTGACCGCCGACGCGGACACCGTCTTCGAGTCGGACGCGATCCGCAGGCTCGTCGAACCGTTCACCGATCCGCGGATCGGCGCGGTGGCCGGCAACGTCAAGGTCACCAATCGGCACGGGCTGCTCGGCCAGTGGCAGCACATCGAGTACGTCATCGGCTTCAGCCTGGACCGCCGGTTCTACGAGACGCTCGGCTGCATACCGACGGTGCCCGGGGCGATCGCCGCCTTCCGCCGGCACGCACTGACGGCTGTCGGTGGGATGAGCGGTGACACGCTGGCCGAGGACACCGACGTCACCATGGCGGTCCTCCGTGCCGGCTGGCGGGTGGTGTACCAGGACCGTGCCCGCGCCTGGACGGAGACGCCCGCGTCGCTGGGCGACCTGTGGCGACAGCGCTGCCGGTGGAGCTACGGCACCCTGCAGGCGATGTGGAAGCACCGGAGCGCGGTGTTCGACCGCGGCGCCTCGGGCCGCTTCGGCCGCTTCGGCCTGCCCATGCTCGCCCTCTTCGGCGTGGTACTGCCCCTGCTCGGCCCGGTGCTCGACCTGCTCGCCCTGTACGGGCTCTTCTTCATGGACACGAAGACGACGGCCGTGGCGTGGGTCGCGATGCTGGTCGTGCAGGCCCTGACCGCGGCGGTGGCCTTCCGGCTCGACGGGGAACCGCTGCGCCCGCTGCTCACCCTGCCGATTCAGCAGTTCGCCTACCGCCAGCTGATGTACCTGGTACTGGCCCGGTCCGTGGTGACGGCGGTGACCGGCTCCCGCCTGGGTTGGCGCAAGGTCAAGCGCGCCGGCGACGTCGTGCGGCACCATGCCGCGCCACCCGCGCCGACGGACGGTGGCGCGGGAGGACGCCCGGTCCGGGACCGCTGGTTCGACACGCTACGAGCCGTGGCGCTGGGCCGCGTCGTCGTGTACCACATGTTCGGCGCCGCCTGGCTGAGCTTCGTCTTCCCCGCCATGGGGGTGATGTTCGCGCTGGGCGGTTCGCTGATGGCCGCCTCGCTGGCCCGGTCGCCGGACCGGGCGGTCATCAGCCGCCTGCGCCGCCTGCTGCCGGCCCTGTGCGCGATGGGGCTCGTGCTGGTGCCCGTGATGGTCTGGCACGGCTGGTCCGACCGGCCGGCCTGGCCGGCGCTGTTGAGCTGGCTGGTTCCGCTGGTGCAGCCGCCGGGCAACGAGTGGGCGGCGGACGTGACGGGGGTGCTGTGGTACCTCGTGGCGTACCTGTGGCTGGTCCTGCTCTCCCCCGTGCTGCTCGCGGTGTACCGGCGGTGGCCGGTCGGGTCCGTACTCGTCCCGCTGGCCGCAGTGGTGGTGCTGCAGACGGCTGACCCGTCACCCGGCGGGCCGGTGGGGTCGGCGCTGACCGACCTGGCCACGTTCGGCGCCTGCTGGTTGGTGGGTTTCGCGCACCGCGACGGCCGGCTGCGGCGGCTTCCGCTGTCGGCGCTCCTGGCCGCCGCAGCCGGGTGCCTGGGGTTCGCGCTCGGCTGGCTCGCCACCCACCCCGACGGGGGCCTGGACCTCAACGACATCCCCGTCGCCCAGGCGTTCTGGTCGTTGGCCTTCGTGCTGGTCCTGCTCCGGGTCACGCCCCCGATGGGCTGGCTGACCCGGATCCGGCCGCTCGAGGTGTTGGTGACGGCGTTGAACAGCCGGGCCCTGACCATCTACCTCTGGCACAACGCCGCCATCGCCGTCTGCTTCGCCGTCGGCGACGGCATGGGCCTCTGGCGGGTGGGCCAGGTGGGCTACCTGGCGGTGGCCCTGGTGATCCTCGCCGGTGTGGTGCTGGCCCTGGGCTGGATCGAGGACGTCAGCGCCCGGCGTCGGCCCCGTCTGCTGCCCTGGGCACGTCCCACGAGGGCGCCCGGACCCGCTCAGTCGGTCGGAGAGCACCCGGACGGCGTCACCGCGGCGGACGTTCGGCAGCAGGAGGCGGCCGCCATGCGATGACCAGCCGACACGCACGTCGCATTCATGCGAAAACGTAACATTCAGTTAATTTTGTCGTATCATTGACTCAACTTGGCGCTTCCCAGGCCGCAGGTCCGGAGGCGCTGACACCGGGGGCGATGCGTCCGCAGCGACGGCGGCGGACGGTTGCCCGGCGGGCAGGACGCCGCCGCGGGCCGACCGGACCGGACACGATCCGTCCGGACGCCCGCGAGCGGGAAGACGGTGACTTGGGTGGTCACCACGGCCGGCACGGGCCTTCGCCTCCTACGGGGCCCGTGCCGGCCACCTTCAGGGGGCGTCGCCCCACAGGTTGGCGTTGGCGAGAGACTCGCCCCGTGCCGAGGGCCGAAAGGAGAGAGCATGTCGTATCCGCCGAACACGCCGACCGAGCGGGCACTGTGGAGCGCCGTGGTGGACGGGGTCCGCGCGGCCGGCGCATCGGATCGGGCGGGTTTCGAGGCGGCGGTCAGCCGCCTGCGACGCCTCCCCCGGCCGTGGGCGGACCAGGTCCTCGACCACACCGCCGAACTACTGGCCGAGGAAATCGGCCCGCCCGGGTCTGTCCACTGGCCACTTTCGGTGCCGCCCGGCGCGGGCCTCGCGCCGTGGGCACGGGCGGACCCTGGTCTGCTCACCTTCCTCCCCCGACGCCACGATGGACGACTGGCGGCTACGCCCGGTGATCCGGAGGAGACGACGCGTCGGCTGCTGTTGATCACCCACCTGGCCCTCGTGGCGCAGGTCGGGGTCGGCGCCTTTCTCGATGTGGCCCTGGTCGGCGCCGCCCGGTCGTCCCGGCCGGCGTCCGGACAGGTCCCGCACTGCCGGCTCGGACGCTGACCGAAGACCCGGTCCCACCTCCGGTCCTGTCCCTCAGGTCTTTCCAGGATGCGGCTCTCCCACGCCCACGCGGCGATCTCGACCGGGTTGCGGGAGTCCAGCGTCGGCCGCTATTCCATCAAGCCGATTTGATGTATTCTGTTGATCGTGGCGTCGTCGAGTCAGGCTCCCCCGGCGTTCGTGCGCTTGGCCGCCCATCCGCTGCGGTGGCGGCTGCTGACCGCACTCGCCGACAGCGACTACCGGGTCCGGGAACTCGTGACGCTGGTGGATGAGCCGCAGAACCTGGTCTCCTACCATCTCCGCCTGCTGCGTGACGGCGGGCTGGTCACGGCCACGCGCAGCAGCTTCGACGGCCGCGACAGCTACTACCACCTGGATCTGGATCGCTGCACGGATGCGCTGGCCGACACCGGCGCCGCGCTGCACCCGGCGCTGCGCCGGGAGCCCGCCCCGCACACACCGGTGGAGCTGCGGCGCTCGCCTCGCGTCAGCGTGCTGTTCGTCTGCACAGGCAACAGCGCCCGCTCACCGATCGCCGAGGCCCTGCTACGCCACCGCACCGGCGGCCAGGTCGAGGTGGCCAGCGCCGGCAGCCGACCCAAGCCCCGCCATCATCCGAACGCCATACGGGTGCTACATGACGAGTTCGCCATCGACATCACCGGCCGGCGCCCCCGGCACCTGGACACCCTGACCGGCTGCCGGTTCGACTACGTGATCAGCCTGTGCGACAAGGCCCGCGAGGCCTGCCCCGACTTCCCGGACCATCCCCGGCGGGTGCACTGGAGCATCGCCGACCCCGCCACGGCCGGCAACACCGACCAGACCAGCTACCCCGCCTTCCAGCACACCGCGACAGACATCGACACCCGCGTCACGCACCTGCTGCCCGTGCTCACCGCCACCCGCTCCTGAAGGAGATTCCGTCGTGACAGCATCCGACCAGTACGCCAACGTCCGTTACCTCGTTGATGACGTCCAGGCGGCCGTCGACTTCTACACCACCCATCTCGGCTTCACCCTGAACACCAGCGCCGCGCCCGCGTTCGCCGACGTGCTGCGCGGCCCGCTGCGGCTGCTGCTGTCCGGGCCAGCCAGTTCCGGCGCCCGCGCCACCCCCAACGACGCCACCAGCCCGGGCCGCAACCGCATCCACCTCATCGTTGACGACCTGGACACGGAGGTCGACCGGCTCCGTGGCGCGGGGGTGTCGTTCCGCAGCGAGCCGATCTCCGGGCCCGGCGGGCGGCAGATCCTGCTCGCCGACCCCGCCGGCAACCTGATCGAGCTGTTCCAACCCGCTCACCAGTCCCCCGCCACGCCGACCACCTGACCGCAGCCCGCCGGGAGAAGATCCGTCGGCGTTCGTGCCGGTGGGGCGGCGGCCCGACGGACGCGTACGGCGCGCTGGAACCTGGTGAGGCGGTCTTCCGGCAGACCTGAGCGCGCCCTCGTATTCGCTGCGACCAGCCGGTCAGCCGGTGCGGCGGGAGCGGGCCAGACCCAGTCCGCCGAGGACCATGGCGATCAGCCCCACCACCAGGGCCACGAAGCCGCCGACTATTCCGCCGCCGGTACCGGGACCACCATCGGCGCCGGCCACAACCAGCCCGCCGATGACCGCGGCGGCCAGCCCCGCAGCCAGGGCCACGATGGCCCCTCTCTTCCCGGTGCCGGTGCCGATACGACCGGCCGAGCGGGCCAGAGCCAGCCCACCGATGACCACGCCGACCAGCCCCAGCAGCGCGGCCACCAGGGACCAGAAACGCCCGGCGGTCAAGGTGTAGGAACTGGCGGCGGCTGACTCGACCACGACGTGCGCGGCCGACGGTGTGGCCGGCCCGAAATCTCCGATCATGGCGGCTTCGGCGGCGGCAAGCAGGTGACGGACGGACATGAGGTGCTCCTTCTCCTCTGACGACTGGACGTCGCCTGATCCTGTCCGCTGGACCCACCGCCGGTCGTCCTGCGGACGCAGGCAATTCGCGCTGCCGCCGATGCCGTAGCCGGCTGCCGCGGGTGCCGTAGGCGCCGCGAAGGTACTGCGGGCGCGGTATACAGCAGTCGTCCGGGAGCGGGATTCGCTCGCAGCGGCGTCCGGCTAGGGTGCCCGCATGGACAGAGGACGGTTCGGTGTCCCGGCCGGGGTCCGAGACTGGGCGATCGCCGTCGGCGTGGCGGCGGCGCTGCTGGCCGCCGGGCTGTCCGGACAGCAGTCCGCCACGAACGTCGACCTGCTCGGCTACGCGCTGTTGGCGGCGGGTGGTCTGGCGCTGGCCGCGCGTCGCCGGGCTCCGGTTCCCGTGCTGGCCGTGACCGGGTTGTGCGCGGTGGGTTACCAGGCGGCCGGTTTCGACGTACCTGCCGTCGCGTATCTGTTCGCGGTGTACGCAGCCGTGCGGGCGGGACACCGCATCATCACGGTGGCGGCGAGCGTGACCCTGCTGTCCGCTCTCCCCCTGGCGGCCCTGGCGTCGGGCCTGCACGATACGGGCGAGGCGTTCGCGCAGGCCCGAGGCGCCCTCGAAATCGCCTGGCTGCTCGCTGCCGGCGCCGCCGGGGAGGCGCTGCGGCAGGCCGAGCGGCGGGCGGACGAAGCCGAGCGCACCCGGGAGGAGACCGCACGGCGCCGCGCCGATGAGGAGCGGCTGCACATCGCGCGGGAGCTGCACGACTCGCTCACCCACCAGATCTCGGTCATCAAGGTGCAGGCCGAAGTCGCCGTCCACCTGGCCCGCAAGCGGGGTGACCCGGTGCCGGAGGCCCTGCTGGCGATCCGGGAGGCCGGCCGTGAGGCGGCCCGGGAGCTGCGGGCAACTCTGGAGGCGCTGCGCGACGACGACACCACCCCGCCCCACGGGCTCGACCACATCCCGGAGCTGGTGGAGCGGGCTGGCAGGACCGGCCTGGAGGCGACGCTGACGATCGAGGGACAGCGGCACGACGTGCCGGCCGCGGTGGGCCGGACCGCCTACCGGATCGTTCAGGAGTCGCTGACCAACATCGCCCGTCACGCCGCCGCGGCTACCGCGTCGGTCCGGATCGACTGCCGTCCCGACGTCCTCGCCATACAGGTCGACGACGACGGCAAGGCCACGCCGGACACCGCGCCGATGCCCGGCGTCGGGCTGCTCGGGATGCGCGAACGGGTCACCGCCCTCGGCGGCCGCCTGCGCGCGGAACCGCGCAGTGAGGGCGGCTTCACCGTCCGGGCCGAACTCCCCGTGGACCAGACGTCATGATCCGGGTCCTGCTGGTCGACGACCAGCCGCTCATTCGCAGCGGGTTCCGCGCGCTCCTCGACGTCGAGGACGACATCGAGGTGGTGGCCGAGGCCGCCGACGGGAGCGAGTGCCTGGCGCTGGCCAGGGAACACCTGCCCGACATCGCGCTCATCGACATTCAGATGCCGGTCGTCAACGGCATCGAGGCGACCCGGCGCATCGCCGCGGACCCGACCCTGGCCGGGGTACACGTCGTCATCCTGACCAACTACGGCTTGGACGAATACGTCTTCAACGCGCTGCGAGCCGGCGCGGCCGGGTTCCTCGTCAAGGACATCCACCCGGAAGACTTCCTCCATTCCGTACGCGTCGCCGCGCGCGGCGACGCCCTGCTGGCGCCGTCGATCACCCGCCGGCTGATCAACCGGTACGTCAACCAGCCGCTCCACACCGCCGCCGACGCCGGGCTGGACGAGCTGACCAGCCGCGAACGCGAGGCCGTCGCCCTGGTCGCCCAGGGCCTGTCCAACGACCAGATCGCCGCACGCATGGTGATCAGCCCGCTGACCGCGAAGACCCACATCAACCGAGCCATGACCAAGCTCCACGCCCGCGACCGCGCCCAACTCGTGGTGCTCGCCTACGAATCCGGCCTGGCAACCCCGCGCAACTCCTGACATCGCGTCCGGGGCGGTCAGGAAACCGCGGCTTTCACCAGCTCCACGACCTTCTTCTCCACCGCGGGGCTCCACTTCTGCAGCGCGTACGCCACCGGCCACAGGTCTCCGTCGTCGAGGTTGGCCGTGTCCTGGAAGCCCAGGGTCGAGTACCGGTAGTTGAACTTGCCCGAGTCCTGGAAGAAGACGACAACCTTGCCGTCCGCGTTGACGTAGGCAGGCATCCCGTACCAGGTCTTTGGCGACAGCTCCGGAGCGGCAGCGGTCACCGCCACATGCACACGCTCGGCGAGCGCACGATCTTCCGGCGCCATCTGCGCAATCCTGTCGAGGAGCGCTTGCAGCCCCTCGGCCTTCTTGGTCCCCTTCTTGCCCTCGGCGCGCAGCTCGGCGGCGCGCTCCTTCATCGCGGCACGCTCCTCAGCGCTGAAGCCGTCGGACACGGTGGTGGAATTCTTCGCGGACACTCTGTTCTCCCCTTCGCCGTAAAGGTTCGGCGTGATGCCGGCTACCTGGGAAAAGGCTAGGACCCGACGACACCCCGCCGCTTCTCGATTCCTGATCAGATGGCCGGCCCGGACGAGGCGTTCGAGTCACGCGGCCTGCACTGAGGGCGTCCAGAGGTGCTGGCCAGCGCCGCCGGACGACGAGGCAGCCGCGGACGGGCCGAAGCCGGGTCAGGAGGGGTCATTCACCCGGCACCAGCCCTCGCAACGGGCACCTCCAGGACACGTCCTAGCGGGCCGCCCGCTTGTGGAACGAGCGCTTGGCCCACAGGTAGGACAACAGCGAGATCGCCGCGCACCAGCCCAGCGCGACTGGCGCGCTGTTCCCGATTCCCGAGCCGAGCAGCAGTCCGCGCAGTGTCTCGGTCACCGGCGTGAACGGCTGATGGTCGGCGAACCACCGCAGGCCGGCGGGCATGGTGTCGGTGGGCACGAAACCGCTGCCCAGGAACGGTAGGAGAATCAGGAACATCGGCAGGTTGCTGGCGGTCTCGACGCTGTCGCTGACGAGGCCGAGCGCGACCGACAGCCAGATCAGCGCGAACGCGATCGCGGCGAGCATGCCGGCGGCGGCGAGCCACTCGACCGGGGCGGCGGTGGGACGGAAGCCGATGGCCAGTGCGACGCCGAGCAGGACGGCGATGCAGAGCATGGTCTGTGCCAAGCTGCCGAGGACGTGTCCGGTCAGGACGGATGCCCGGGAGATGGCCATGGTGCGGAAGCGGTCGACGATGCCTTCGGTCATGTCCATCGCGATCGAGATGGCGGTTCCCTGGGCGGCACCCGACACGGCGAACAGCAGCATGCCGGGAACCAGGTAGTTGAGGTAGGCGCCGCGGTCGCCGCTCCCGCCGCCTGGAAGTCCGGCGCCGAGGGTCCCGCCGAACACGTAGACGAACAGCAACAGCATGACAACGGGGAGACCGATCAGCATCCCGGTCAACGAGGGGTAGCGCTGGATGTGGCGGATCTGTCGGCGGAGCATGGTCGCCGAGTCGGTCAGGGTGTAGACCAGGCTGGTCATCAGTGTCCCTCGGTGAGGTCGTGTCCTGCGGCGGCGGGCGTGGGCGTGCCGGTGAAGGCGAAGAAGACGTCGTCCAGGTCGGGGGTGTGGATCGAGAGTTGGTCGACCTCGACGTGTGCGTCGTCGAGCCGGTCGAGCACGGCCCGCAGTGAGCGGACGTCGCCATCGCTGGGGATCTGCAGGGTGAGGGCGACGTCGTCGCGCTGGGCGACGGTGAGTGTGCGGGCGGCGGTGTGCAGCGCGGTGGGGTCGGCGAAGCGCAGCAGGATGTGTCCGCCGGGGATGCGGCGCTTGAGTTCGTCGGGGGTGCCCTCGATGACGATGCGGCCGTGGTCGAGTAGGGCGATGCGGTCGGCGAGCTGGTCGGCTTCGTCGAGGTACTGGGTGGTCAGGAACACGGTGACGCCCTCGGCGACGAGTCCGCGGATGATCTGCCACATCGCGTGCCGGCTGCGGGGGTCGAGTCCGGTGGTGGGCTCGTCGAGGAAGATCAGCCGCGGGTCGCCGACCAGGGTCATCGCCAGGTCGAGACGGCGGCGCATGCCGCCTGAGTAGACGGAGGCGGGCTTGCTCGCCAGCTCGCCGAGATCGAAACGGTCTATCAGCTGAACGGTGCGGCGTCTGCCCTCGGTACGGCCCAGGTGGTGCAGGTCGGCCATCAGTTTGAGGTTCTCCTCGCCGGTGAGGAGGTTGTCGACGGCGGAGAACTGGCCGGTCACACCGATCGCCGCCCGTACCCCGTCGGGCTGCTTGGTGAGGTCGTGGCCGGCGACGCGGATCGAACCGGCGTCGGCGGGCACCAGGGTGGACAGGATCCGCACCATGGTGGTCTTGCCCGCGCCGTTGGGTCCGAGCAGCGAGAAGACCGTTCCCTCGGTGACCATGAGATCGATGCCGTCCAGGACGACCTTGTCCCCGAACGTCTTGCGCAGGCCGGACACCGAGATGGCCGGCCGCGTCGCGGTCGTTACCGCCATTGCTTCCTCCACTGATCGAGGGCTTTGCACGAATACGGAGGCGCGCGTCATCGCCGGTCAGGCCGCACAGGCGGACCGGGATAGGAAAGGGCGCATCATCCTCGGTCCGGGCGGGACGCCCGCGACCGGTCGAACAGTTGGTGGGATGCTTCAGGAGCGGTGGATCGCGATGTCGCCGAAGGCGGTGCGAGCCCGCACCTCGGCCTTCTCGTCGCTGTCCGCGGGACCGGCGGCGGCGTCCAGGTCGTTGCGAACCTTGCCGAACTGGGTGTGCAGGTCGAGCCGGGCTGCGGTACCACGCCGGATCCCGACCTGGATCCGCCCGGCCGCGGTGCGCAACGTGGCCGATCCGCGGACCACTTCACCGATGCGGATGTCACCGTTGGCGGTGTTCGCCGTGACCGAGGCGGCGGCGTACTCGGCGGCGACGTGGCCGTTCGCGGCATTGACCCGCAGCTCGCCACCCGCCTCGCCGATCCACGTGTCGCCGTTGCCGTTCTTCAGTACGGCGTGACCGCCGACGGCGCGCACGCTGAGCTTGCCGGAGCCGGTGGTGACCTCGGCGTCGCCTGCCACGTTCTCGGCGATGGCCGCGCCGAAGCCGGTGTGGAGGCTGAGCTTGCCGGTGTCCTCGACCTGCAGGTCGCCGGCGCCGGTCTTGAGGCGGCAGTCGGCCAGCGAGCCGGAGCAGCTGATGGCACCGACGCCCAGCTTCCCGTCCACGCCGGAATCAGCCGGTAGGCCGATGGTCACCTCGACCGAGCCAGTCCTGCCGAAGATGCCGAAGCCGGGTTGCCTGGGGCCGCGGACCACGAGGCGGCCGGCGGCGTACTCCACACGGGTTTGCGCGGCTGCGCGCACATCGCGGTCGTCGGTCTCGTCGGCCGGCCGCACCTGGACGACGGTGTCGGTTCGCGGACCGGCGGTGAGCCGTACCTCACCGGCGACGAGTTCGACCGATGCCGAAATCGGTCCGGGGGTGTCGAAGGATGGCATGGTGCTCCCCTCTCGGGTAGTCGATGGGGCCGGCGCTGCTAGCGCACCCAGCCGGTGAAGCGCTGACCGCCGGTGGCGACGCCGGATCGCCGGGGGGCGTCCGCCCGGTGCTGCTGGTTGTCGGTGTCGACGGCAGCGGCTGCAGCCCGGATCAGCCAGGTATTGATCGAGACGCCGGCGCGGCCGGCCGCGTGCTCGACGCGCGCCTTGAGGTGCTCCGGCAGGCGCAGGCTGATCCGCACGGTCGCCTCGTCCTCGCCGTCCGCGGCTGGCTGCGGCACCGGATTCGGCGGGGCCGCCGCTGCCGCCTCCGCCTCGTCGGCCCACTGCTCGGCGGGCGGCGGCGTCACGACGAAGCTGGGCTCCCGGTCACGCAGGCGCAGGTCAACCGAACCGGGCGCGAGATCGCGG
The DNA here is from genome assembly GCF_018070095.1 of Micromonospora sp. U56. NCBI lineage: Bacteria > Bacillati > Actinomycetota > Actinomycetes > Micromonosporales > Micromonosporaceae > Micromonospora > Micromonospora sp. U56. The sequence goes on along the minus strand of NZ_JAGPYL010000005.1, from coordinate 18,508 downwards.
GTGATCTCGGTGGCCGCTTCGGAAAGCGCGTCCAGCAGGGCGAGCCGGACCGCGGACTCCAGCGGTGCGGTGAGCCGTTCGGCCAGTTCCCGGGCATCGTCACCGCCCGCGGCGGCGGCTACCGCGAGCTGATGCCGGATCGCGTCGACGTAAGCGCGAAGTTCCATGGTGCCAGCATGGCATCACATTGATGCCATGCGCAAGCAGAGTGGTGCCATCCCGCGCAGTTTCCGCTCGAACCGTGCCGAGTGTGGGTCGCGGACGGGCAGCCGGCAGCCCAGCATCTGCGCCTGCGGCGACGAGCGAGGACCTCTCCCCCACGGCCTTACGGCGGTCGCCAAGCACCCCCTGTCAACAGGGACGACTGAGGCACCGGCATTTCGCCCGCCGAGTGATCGAACGCCTCGCCGCCCGTAACCCCGGGTGACGCCCGGAGACCTCAGTCTCCGGTGGAACCGGCAGCCTCGACGATCGAGACGGGAGTGCCAAGTTCGACGGTACGGGAGACGGTGCACAGTCGTTCGTGCGACTGCTGCAGCGACCGGGGCAGCGCCTCGCGCGCCCTGTCGCCGTCCGCGCCCACCGGGAACGTCACGGTGAACTCGACCCTGAGGTTCTGCATCCGGTTTCCTCCGGCCTCGTCCCGGATCTTGTCGCCAGTGACTTCGACGGAGAACTGGGTCGGCTCGGCGCGGCGGCTGGTGATGTGGTCCACGTCTATCGCGGTGCAGCCGGCGATGGCGGCCAGCAGCAGTTCCACCGGCGTGAAGCTGGCGTCCTCGCCCGTGCCCATCGACAGCGATCCACCGCGGACGTTTCGCGCGACGTACTTCCCCACGCTGGTGCGCTCGATCTCGACCGAGCGGAAGGTGTCATCACTCATGACAGGGAAACTACCGGGGCCCTCCGGTCCCGAGCCATCGGCCTGGCCGGCTGACGGCCCATCCACCGGCGGTCGCGGTAGGTTTCCCAGTCATGGCCACGACCGCCGATGTCCGTCACGACCTCGCCAGCCTCGCCGACCCCCGGCGGGCGGAGGCATCGAGCCGGTTTCTGCAGATGACTCCGGGCGGGTACGGCGAGGGCGACACGGCCATTGGTGTCTCCGTGCCGGAACAGCGCAGGGTGGCCGCCCGGTACTGGCGCGACCTCTCCCTCGCCGAAACGGCGAAGCTGCTGACCAGCGGCGTGCACGAGGAGAGGCTGACGGCGCTCTTCATCCTGGTGCGAAAGTTCACCAAGGGAGACGAGGAGGAACAGGGCCGGATCTTCAGCATCGTCCTGGCCAACACCGACCGCATCAACAACTGGGACCTGGTGGACTCATCCGCGCCGTACATCGTCGGCCCCTGGCTGATCGACAAGGATCGGAGCGTCCTGGATGGGTTGGCCGGGTCAAGCCTGGTGTGGGACCGGCGCGTCGCCATCATGGCAACTTTCGCCTTCATCAAAGCCGGCGATTTCCATTGGACCTTCCGCCTCGGTGAACGGCTCCTGCGCGACCCGCACGACCTCGTCCAGAAGGCGGTGGGCTGGATGCTGCGCGAGGTGGGCAACCGTGACAGAGCGGCGGAGGAGGAGTTTCTGGCCCGACGTTACCGGGTCATGCCGCGGGTCATGCTGCGGTACGCGATCGAAAAGTTTGAACCGCAGCGACGTCGGGAGTACCTGTCCGGCGTGGTCTAGATGATTGATGCCCGCCGGGCGCGGGCACCGTCGCGCGGACCGGCTACGCCCGGCCTTTCCGCTTTCGGTCCGACGAGGCCACTCTGTGCTGTTCGCCTGCGGACCCAGCGATCGCATATGTCCCAATATTCACAGAGAGCCCTGGTAAACGGAAAAGGTGATCGAAAGAGCGCAGTCCACCCAAAGACCGGAATTCGCGCCGCCTTTCTGCAACCGGCCTGTGCCTGCCTTGTCAGCAGTTACGGTGCTTTAACATGACGGTTGTTCGTATTACTGCCGTAGTGCTCAGCGCCGTACTGACCACGCCCGCCGTGGCAGTCGGGTCCTCGGCGGTGGCGGCGTCCGCGCCGTACGTGCCCTGCCCGGCCGTGAAGCCGCCAGTGCCCCCGCCCGCCGCACCGTCGCCGCCACCGGTCGGTCCCGCCGACCTGGCCGTCGGCGGAGAGACGCTGGCGACGGCGGGGCTGGCCATTCCCGCGGGTGCGTCGATGGCGCCGTCGGTGACCGCCACCTCGTGGGTCGTGGCCGACCTCGACAGTGGCGCGGTGCTGGGTGGATGCGGCCCGCACGAACACCGCACGCCAGCCAGCGTGCAGAAGATGCTGCTGGCCGCGGCCCTGATGCCTCACCTCGACCCTGCACAGGTGGTCCAGGTGACCCGGGCGGATCTGCGGGATCTCGATCCGGCCAGTTCACTGATGGGGGTGGTCGAGGGCGGCCGTTACTCGGTCGAGAGCCTGTGGCTGGGGCTCCTCCTCAAATCGGGAAACGACGCGGCGAACGTGCTGGCCCGCGCCGGCGGCGGCACCGCCGGGCGGCAGGGCGGCGTGCAGGCGATGAACGACGAGGCACGCCGGCTGGGCGCAAACCAGACCCACGCGGCGACACCGTCCGGCCTGGACGGTCCCGGTCAGTACACCAGCGCGTACGACCTGGCGCTGATCGCGCGCGCCACCTACGCTCGCGCAGACTTCCGGCGATACATCGCCACCCGGGTGGCGGAGATACCGGCAAAGCCGGGAACGCCAGGCTTCTCCATCACCCACGACAACACCCTGCTGGACCACTACCCGGGGACGCTCGGCGGCAAGACGGGCTTCACCGACCTGGCGCGGCAGACATACGTGGGGGTGGCGGAACGTAATGGCCGACGGCTCGCCGTGACCCTGCTCGGCGCGGAGACCGCGCCACTGGGGAGCCTGGGCGAGGCGGCGGCCCTGCTGGACTGGGGCTTCGCTCTCCCGCCCGACGCGTCGGTCGGCCGCCTGGTCACTCCCGATGAGAAGAAGCAGGACCGCCCCATTGCCGAGGTCAGAGGCGGGCTCGACGGTCATGCTGGGGCAGGACCATCGTTCTCGCTGGCGGCCATCCTGGGCCTCGCCGCAGCCGTCGTGCTGGCCGTCCTCCTCCTGGCGGCGTCCTGGCGACAAAGGGCCACGCGCCGGGCGGCCAACCCGTAGGAAGCCGGCGGTTCAGATCCGGAGACCGGGCGGGCGCGCCGAGGCGGCCCGCCCGGTGAGACGGAATTCAGATCGTCTGACCAACTCGGTCGACGATGGCGAGGCCAAGCACGGCCGACGATCCCGCCGATCCGCCCACCCCGAGAAAGTTGTAGGTCTCGGGGTGGAAGACGAGCACAATTTCGCCTGAACCGCGCGTCGATGGCCAGCTGATCCCGATGCCGGATCGGCCCGCGCCGTCCTTGACATGCTCAACGGCTTGCAGGTCCGGCGTCGTCGCCGCGGCCTCGTAGAGCGCAGCAAGGGTGCGAGGGCGTAGATAGCTGCCGGTGAGGTAGTAGAGCACGTCCTTGCCGGCGGCATTGGCGTCACCTGGTTCACCGCTGCCATGCTCGATCAGAAAGGTCCGCATGGCGGCGGCATCGGTGGGCAGGTCGGCACGGTAGGCCGGTGCTGGGGTGCACCGCTCGGTCACGCCCGGAACCACCTCGCCGCCCTTGAGCACCGCCGCCCGTCCGTTCCGGCAGCCGGGGACGATGCTTTCCGTGCGACCGGTGGCAGAGGTCTCGATGAGCAGTCCGTCTCGGGTTCCGTCCACCGACATCCAGCTCTCCCGCATCCCCCGACCCTCCTGGCTGCGGGAGTAGACGAACTGGTCGGGCCGGGGCTTGACGTCGGGCACTCGCAGCGCGGCGGTTGCCGCGTTCCGGAGAACCTGGGTGGCATCGGCCCGCGCGGGCGGCGTGCTGCCACCGAGCCGGTCCGGCGCAAGCACCAGCACCACGGCGAGCGACGCCGCGATGCCCGCCGATACCACCCCGCTGAGCACGAGCCGCCAGGCCGGTCGCCTCGAGCGAGGAAGCGCCGAGGGCACGGTCGACGTCATGGGTACGGACGACTGTGCCGTCATCGCGGCCATCGCGGTCGTCAGTCGGCTGCGGGCCGGGCTCAACCGCTCGACAGTCGGCAGCTCGGTCTCGTCGCCGAATTGCTGGAGCAGTCGCATCTCATCCATTGCTCAGTGCCTCCTCGATCGTGCTGGCCGGGTCGCCGCCCAACTGCTCGCGGAGCAGCCTGCGGGCTCGGTTGAGTCGTGATCGCACGGTGCCGACCGGGATCCCCAGTGCGGCGGCAACCTCCTCGTACGTCAGTTCCTCCCAGGCGATCAGCAGCAACACGTCGCGATCGCCGTCGGAGAGCGTGGCCAACGCGTCGAGGAGAAGTCGGCGTAGCGATTGCGCCGTCACCACGGTGGCGACCCGGTCGGCGTGTGATGCCTCGTTCGTCGCGGGGACGTACGCCTGCCGCAGTCGGTATTCGCGCTCCTCCGTCCGCCGGTGCTGGCCGGCGATGTTGGTGGCGATCCCGTACAGCCAGGGCCGGGCGTTCGGATAGGTGATGTCGAATCGATCCCGACGACGAAACGCCGCGAGGAAGGTCTCAGCGACCAGGTCGTCCGCGGCCGGCGCGCCGAGGCGCCGTGCCAGGTAGCGATGGATGTACGGCGCGTGCCGGTCGAAGATCGTGGAGAAGATCTCGGGTTCCTGCACAGACCGCGCGATGATCGCGGCGTCCGTCACCGCACCGACGTCGACATCCTTCACTCGTCGCAGGTGTTTCATGTAACGCCCTTCGCGGAGTGGGGAAGCATCACCTGTTATCCGCACCCCACGGCCGGACGGTTCACGGACGGGACGGTAGATGTCCGAACTGAGGTGCCGCCCCGACGTCCACCCGAGAGTCGCGATGCAGGTCCTCCGGCCCGCCCGCTTCTCCGTCACCATGCAGGTCTACACGCGGGTCTCGGCCAAGGCGACGCGGGAAGCCCTCAAGCGCCTCGGCGACTCGCTCGTCCGCTGACGCCGTTGCTGTTCGACAGCAGAAAGGCCACCCCCGAGACTGGGAAGTGGCCTTTGAAGATCATCACCGCCAGAGCTGCGATGATCCGTAACAGGTCGATGTCGTACAGCCGCTTCACGGCAGATCCACCGGCCCGTACCGGGTCCGGGCGGCCCCGGTGCTCAGCGCCCAGTAGCGGTCGCCGAACGACCAGTGCCACCATTCGGTCGGGTAGTTGACCATGCCGGCAGACGACAGCGCCTGGCCCAGGATGCCGCGATTGGTGCGGGCCCGCGGGGAGATGCGGGGTGATCCCGTGAAGCAGGCGTTGGCGCTGTCCACCGGGCTGGCGTTGACGATCGTGCCCAGGTCCAGTTCGATCCCATCGGCCGTACAGAGCGTGAGGTCGACCGTCCCGCCGGTACTGTGCGGAGCCACCTCGGGCGGCGAGATGTACTTGCTGGCCTCCACGTGCCGGCGCGCCGAGTCCCACTCCGGGTACCTGCGGCGCAGTTCGTCCTGGTAGCTCTCGAAGTAGGTCGTCTGCAGGCTGAGCGGCCGGTATCCCTCGATGACCAGCAGCCGCAGCCCTCCGGGCAGGGTCCGCTGGGCGGCGAGCAGACGCTGCACCGTCGCCTCGCGCAGGTGCGCGTACGCGCCGGCCTCGTCGGCCAGCCGGTCGTCCACCCGAAGGTCCGCGACCTGGCGTACGTCGACCAGGGCCTCCCCGTTGTCGCCGAGCGGGATGGCCGAGATTCGCCGATCAGACAGCAGGATCATGACCGGTACCGCCCAGCGGCGTCGATGATCGCGCTGGCCACGGCAGTGGCCGCATGGGGCCGGCCGTGTTGGCGGGCGGCGTTGGCCAACTCCCGGCGTCGTTCCGGGTGGTCGAGCAGCACCATGATCTCCTCGTAGAGGCGGTGGGCAGAGGCGTCGGGGCCGGCGAGCATGCGGGAGGCACCGGCGTCGGCGAGGTGCCGGGCGGTCCGCCGCTGTTCGTCGCCGCCGGTGGGGATGAGCGGGATGAAGACGCATGCCTTGCCCAGGGCGGTGAGTTCGGCGACGGTGCCGGCGCCACTGCGCGCGACGACGATGTCGGCGGCGCTCAGGACGTCGGGCAGCTCGCCGTGGACGAAGTCGACGACCCGGTACCTGCTGCGCAGGTGTTCCGGGAGGGCGGCCGCGACCTGCCGCATCCGGTCGAGGGAGTAGTCGCCGCACTGGTGCAGCACCTGACACTTCTGCAGGAGCCCGGGGAGGATGTCGGCGATCAGGTTGTTGACCTGGACGGCGCCCTGGGCGCCGCCGGTGACGTACACCAGCGGCAGGCGCGGATCCAGGTGGTACGCGGCGAGCGCCCGGTCGCGGTCGCCCGTGAGGATCTCGGGCCGGATCGGGTTGCCGGTGACCACCGCGCGGGTTCTCGCTCGGGCGGGCAGATGGTCGATGGAAGACTCGTGACTCAGCAGGACTCGATCGGCGAGGCGGGCGAGGATCCGGTTCGCCAGCCCGACGGTGAGGGTCTGCTCGTGCATGACCAGCGGGCGGCGGGTCATCCAGGCGGCGATCCCGATCGGGACGGAGACGTATCCGCCGGTGGAGAAGACCACCTCGGGCCGGGTGCGCACCACGATCATGATGGCCTGGAGGATGCCGAGCGGCACGCGGAAGGCGTCGGCGACGTTGCGGCCCCACTCGTGCAGGTTGGGCGAGCGGCGCAGTTTGCCGGTGGTGATCGCCGTAAAGGCAATGCCCTCCTGCCGGGCGATCCTGGCCTCCAGTCCGTGGGCGACGCCCACCCAGCGGACGTCCGGTGCGGTGCCGGCTGCCGCCAGCCGGTCGCGGAGCGTACGGATCGTGGTCAGTGCCGGGTAGGTGTGCCCGCCCGTTCCCCCGCCCGTGACGATCATGCGGAGGCCACGGAGATGTTCCGCGGTGTAGACGGCCATCAGCAGGGACTCGGGCAGGGGGAGGCGGTGTCGCTTCGCTGTAGTGCGCCCTGGATGAGGATGTCGAGCAGTGCCGAGTAGCCGACGCCGGCCCGCTGCCAGATCTGCGGGTACTGGGAGGCGGCGGTGAATCCGGGGAAGGTGTTGACCTCGTTGATCACCGGCTCCCGGTGGTCTCCGGTCCACCCTGTGCCGTGGTCGGCGTCCGGATCCGGGAGGAAGAAGTCGACGCGGAGCAGCCCACGGCAGCCGAGCGCGTGGAACGCCCGCACGGCCCGGTCCTGCAGTAGCCGGGTGGTGCCGGGGTCGAGGCGGGCCGGAATGTGGAAGACGGCGCCGCCGTCGTACTTGGCGTCGTAGTCGAAGAAGGCGGCGTTCGCCACCCGGATCTCCAGCGGCGGCCCGGCCTCGACGCGGCCGTCGGGGTGCTGAAGGACGCCGACGTCGATCTCGCGCCCGGGCACGGCGCGTTCGACGAGAACCTTCGCGTCGCTCTCGCGCGCGAGCCGCAGGGCGGCGGGCAGTTGCGCCCATTGTTCGACCTTGGAGACTCCCAGGCTGGAGCCGGCCCGGGCCGGTTTGACGAAGACGGGCAGCCCCAGCCGCTCCTGCTCCCGCGACGACAGATCCTCGTCGGGCCGCAGCGTCACCCCGTCGGCCACGCGCAGGCCGTCGGCGGCGAGGAGTTTCTTCGTGACCGGCTTGTCCATCCCGGCGGCGCTGGCGAAGACACCGTTTCCGACAAACGCGACGCCGAGCCACTCCAGCATCGACTGGACGGTGCCGTCCTCACCGTACGGGCCGTGCAGCGCCGGGAACACCACGTCCTGGTCGCCGAGGGTCCGCAGCGCCTGCGCGAACGTGGCCCGGTCGCCGTTGACCCGCCACCGGCCGTCCCGCTCGATCAGCACCTCGGTCACCTGGTAGGCGGCGGGGTCGAGGTGGGCCAGGATGCTCTCCGCCGAGCGCCGGGAGACGTCGTGCTCCCCGCTGCGCCCGCCGAACAGCACCGCCAGACGAACAGTCATGATGTTGCCGCTTCCCCGTGCAGGTGTACGCGCGCCACTCGCGCGCCGATTCCGGTCAGGACTTCGTGCGGGTTGGTGCCGGACCACCGTGCCCACTCGGCGGCCGTCGGCTCGGCCGGGTCGGGCGAGCCGGGCTGGGCGCGGGGACCGAGGACGACCACCGGATCGCCGAGCGCCACCGGCAGGTCGCCGACATCGACGACGCACTGATCCATGGCGATGCGGCCGACGATCGGGCAGCGCCGACCGGCGAGCCAGACCCACGCGCGGCCCTCGGCGGTGCGTGACAGGCCGTCGGCGTACCCGAGCGGCAGCAGGGCGAGCGTGGTCGGCCGATCGGTCACATGATCGGGGCCGTAGGACACGCCGGTACCGGCGGGCACGCGCTTCAGGTTGATCACCCTTGACCGCAGGGTCATGGCGGGTCGCAGGCCGAAACGGCGGGGACCGGTCGCGCCGAACGGGTCGACGCCGTACATGGCCAGGCCGATCCGGCAGAGATCGAACCGGGTCTGCGGGGCAGCCAGTGCCGCCGCCGAATTGGCCAGATGCACCACTTCGGGGTCGAGTCCGGCATCCCGGGCGATCCGCAGCGCCTCCTGGAACGTCGACAGCTGCCGGGCGATGCCCGGGCAGCCCGGCACGTCGGCGTTCGTCAGGTGGGACCACACCCCGCGTACCCGGACGCTGCCCTCCGCCTCGTGCTTGCGAGCCCAGGCGACCAGCTCGGGCCATTCGTCGACGTCGGCACCGTTGCGGGACAGACCGACGTCCGCCTTGAGTTGGACCGCGGCGGGCACCCCGAGTTCCCTGGCCGCGTCGGCGATCGCGCGCAGGTGGGTCACGGTCGACACCGCGATGTCGATGTCCGCGGCGATCAGGCGGGTGAAGTCCTCGTCCGGCCGGTGCAGCCAGCTCAGGACGGGGGCGTCGATGCCCGCCGATCGCAGCGCCACCGCCTCCGTCGCCGAGGTCACACCCAGCCATGCGGCGCCGGCGCCCACCGCAGCCCGCGCCACCGGCACCGCGCCGTGCCCGAACGCGTCGGCCTTCACCACGGCCATCAACCCGGTACGTGCGATCGCCGCGATCGTCCGGATGTTCTCCGCGATCGCCGCAAGATCGATCACGGCCTCGGCCAACGGGGCACTCTCGTTGATCACACCGGTCGGCGCGCGCCGGCCACGCGTACCCGGCGTCACCCGGCAGCCCCGGGCTCGACGGGTGGTTCATCCGGCGGTTCGGCGGCCCCGTGCCCGCCCACCGCGGCGGCCCGGCGCACCGCCAGCGTCTCCCGGATCCGCCGCCGGACCGCCCGCCGCAGTTGCTCGTCGCGGCGGCCTGGGTGTGCTGGTTCGAAGATCATGTCCGGCTCCTGACTGACACGACGGGAACGGTAGGCAGCCGGTTGTGAAGAACCCTTGAAGAAGGCGTGGGCCAGCTGTGCGATATTGCGCTCGCCGCTCTCCGGAGCCCGCCCACATCAGTTCTTCACGGGTTTCGGGTTTACTTGACCCCGCAACCACCAGGCAGGACGGGGGAAACATGAGCGCGCGGATCCTGGTCGCCGAGGACGACCCCAAGCAGGCCAACCTCGTTCGGATCTATCTCGAACGCGAGGGGCACAGCGTGCTGCTGGTCGGCGACGGGCGGGCCGCGCTGGACCAGTGCCGGTCCCGCCGGCCGGACCTGGTGGTCCTCGACGTGATGATGCCGGTCGTCGACGGCCTCGACGTGTGCCGGATCCTGCGCGCCGAATCGGACATTCCGATCCTGCTGCTGACCGCCCGGACGACCGAGGACGACGTCCTGCTGGGCCTCGATCTCGGTGCCGACGACTACCTCACCAAGCCGTACAGCCCGCGCGAGCTGGCCGCTCGGGTGCGGGCGCTGCTGCGCCGGGCCCGGGTGGTGAGCGCCGACAACCGGGCGGTGCTGCGCGTCGGCGAGCTCGAGGTGGACGCCGGCCGGTTCGAGGTACGCGTCGGTGGCCGGCCGGTCGCCCTGACGGCCAAGGAGTTCGGCATCCTCGAGGTGCTCGCCGGCGAGCCCGGGCGGGCGTTCACCCGGGCGCAGATAATCGACCGTGCCTTCGGATTCGATCGTTTCGTGCTCGAACGTACCGTTGACGCGCACGTGATGAACCTCCGCCGCAAGATCGAGGACGACGTTGCCGAGCCGCGGTACGTGCAGACCGTCTACGGCCGCGGCTACCGGCTCGCCGAACCGGAGCCACTGGCGGCGGCGCCGACGCCCGAGGGCACGCCCGGAGCCGGCCGGTGAGTTTTCGGCTCCGGGTGCTCTGGCTGGTCGTCCTCGTCGCGGTGAGCGCGACCGCGGCGACCGCGTGGCTGACCCTGCGGCAGGCCTCGCAACAGATCAACGACTCGGCCACCACCGACCGGGCGCAACTCGATGAGGTCGTCGGCCGACTCACGACGTACGGCAGCCGGCACGGCACCTGGGAGGGTGTGCCCGACCTGGTGCGGGACCTGCGCGCCCAGACCGGTCAGCGGATCCACCTGGTCGCCGACACGGGCCAGGTGATCGTGGATACGGACACCCAGGAGGACCGCACCGCCCGGCCGCTCGGCACGATGGTCGGGGTCGTCGACCCGCGGCCGGTTCTGAATCTGGCCGCACTGCCGGCGGAGCCGGCGAGCCGGCAGAAAGGTGTGGCCGCTGCGATCGCCGGCTACCGCACCGGCGTGCTGTTCGCGGCCTGCCTGACCCGGGAATCCGTCCCTGTTGTCGCTTCACCCACCAGCACGGGAGTTCCGCAGTTCGACGCCGGCCTGAGCGCGGCCGACGTGCGTGATCGCCCTGGTGTCGCTGAGATCGTCGACGGCTGCGCCGACGTCGCGGCAGAGCCGGGCCGGAACCTGGCAGACGCTGCCTCGGTGCAGGTGTGCGGCACCTCGAGGGTGGAAGCACTGGATTCCTGCCTGGCCCAGGCCTTCACCAACGACATCAGTGACGTCGCGCCGGTACCCGCCCGGGTCTACCTCGGTGCTCGCGGCGATCCGGCGTCCGTGTTGACCGCCGGTCCACTGCTCGCCGCGGCAGCGGGCGTTGCGGCGGTCGCGGTCATCGGCACCCTGCTGCTGAGCCGGCGGGTGCTGCGCCCCATCGACACGCTCACCGCGGCCGCTCAACGGCTCGGCCGGGGCGACCTCACCGGACGGGTTCCGGTGCGGGGCAACGACGAGTTGGCGGAGTTGGCCCGGTCGTTCAACCGGATGGCCGACTCCCTGCAGCGCGGGGAGGAGCGGCAACGCCGGATGGTCGCCGATGTCGCCCATGAACTGCGCACCCCGCTGGCCAACCTGCGCGGCTATCTCGAGGCGCTCTCCGACGGCGTGATCACGCCGGACCAGGATCTCTTCGCATCACTCCACGAAGAGGCGGTGCTGCAACAGCGCATCGTCGACGACCTGCAGGACCTGGCCCTGGCCGAGGCCGGCAACCTGGCGTACCACCGGGTCACGGTGGATCTGGCCGAACTCCTGGAGACCTGCCGCACCGCCCACCACGCAAGGGCGGAGTCGGCCGGGGTGTCGTTGCGCGTGGCGGCCGAGCCGGTCGCGGTACACGCCGACCCCGACCGGCTCCGCCAGGTGATGGGCAATCTCGTCACCAACGCCCTACAGGCGACCGCTGCCGACGGCAGCGTCCGGCTGGTCGCGAGCCGGACCGACACCCAGGCGACCGTCCGGGTCGTCGACACCGGCTCGGGAATCGCAGCGGACGCGCTGCCGCACGTGTTCGACCGGTTCTGGCGGGCCGACTCCGCACGGGGCCGCCGTACCGGGGGCAGTGGCCTCGGCCTCGCCATCGCCCGGCAGATCGTCACGGACCACCAGGGCACCATCACGGTCGCGAGTGAGGTCGGCGTCGGGACGACGTTCACCATCACGCTTCCCCGCGTCGACTAGCTTGATCTTCACAGCGGAAAGGCCACCTCCCGTTTCCAGGAGGTGGCCTTTCCGCTGTGCGGACCGTCGGCGAAGGCCGCATGCGGGTGGAGGAGCTGGCTCTCGCGTAGTCCTTGCCGCGAAGGGCTGCTGCTCAGGCGGTCTGCGTACGCACCCAGTCGAGAACGGGCTGGGCGACCTCGCGCCAACCGCTGTCGAAGACGAGGGAGTGGCCGCGATCGTCGAACTTCCGGTACTCGGTGTTGCCGCCCGGGCGGTAGAGCTCTGCCGCTTGCCGCGCCACCACCTCGGGGATGTGTGATCCCGTTACGCCGGCGGCGTCGCCGGCTTCGGGGCAGACAGCGCCGAGCGGAGGTGGCGGCGAGAGCTGACCCCGAGCTTGGTGAATATCTTGCCGAGGTGCCACTCCACCGTGCGTGGACTGATGAACAGCTGGGCGGCGATCTCAGAGTTGGTGTGCCCGTCTCTGGCCAGCCTGGCGATCTGGGCCTCCTGGCTGGTGAGTTCAGCGACGGCGCCGATCGTCCGCTTGCGTACCGTTTCCCCGGTTGCCAGAAGTTCCCGGCGGGCCCGCTCGGCGAAGCCGTCGGCGCCGATCCGGCTGAAGACCTCGTAGGCGGAGCGTAGCTGCGTACGGCTTTCCTGGCGTCCTCGACAACATCACCCACTTCTGGCTGACGAACTCGGGGGTCTCCGCGGCGCGACTCTACGCGGAGAACAAGTTCTCGTTCTTCGGTGTCAAGGGCACCAAGATCCCGGTCGCCGTGAGCGTCTTCCCCGACGAGCTCTACCAGGCTCCGAGGAGCTGGGCGGAGAAGGCGTACCCCAAGCTCGTCCACTACAACCGGCTCGACAAGGGCGGGCACTTCGCGGCCTGGGAGCAGCCGACGGCCTTCGTTCAGGAGGTGCGGGCGGGCTTCCGGTCGATGCGCTGAATCACCATGTGCGAGCGGGTGCAGATGCCCGCGCTCGCCGGGGCGACCGAGTGGCTCAACTCCGAGCCCCTCGGTCGCCCCGAGCAGGACAAAGACCAGCTCAAACAGCCGGGCCTTCCAGCGATAGGAATGTCCAAAGTGACGTCCTCTCGCCATCGGATGCTCGCGGCCCTGGCATTGCTGGCGATCGGGCCAGGTCTCGGCGGGTGCCAGCAGGCCATCACTGTGCTGGCAGGCGATCGCTGTCCATGACGCTTCGGCCTGGGGTGCCCCGGCACGAGACATGCCGCGGGACGTGCAGACCCGGCTTCGGGCAGCGAAGTCGTACCCGGATATGGCGGGTTCAGGCGATGAGCAGGCGAAGGCCGAGCTCTGCCGCATCGAGATCGACGAGGTCCCTGTTGCGTTCTGCCCACCGACCTGAGGCGAGGTCATCACGGAGGCTGTGCACCGCCCTCTGCTCGGCGTCCGGCCCGACTCTGGCCCAGACCGATACCCCGCGACGGACATTCTCGTCCAGGTATGCCTCCGGCCGGCGCCAGTAGGCCTCGAAGAAGCCGTCAACGCAGTCCCACGGGATGAGCACCGGCTCCACGCGGGCTCCGATCGCGCCGGCCAGCTCGGTCAGTGAAGGCCGGCCGACAAGGATGTCCGCGACTTCGGGAAGGTAGTCGCGAGTAAGCCAGAACCGACGAAGCCATCCGGTGTCACTGGTGTCGTGCGTGAACACCACCACGCGGCGAGCAACGCGCCGCATCTCGCGCAGGCCCGCGATCGGGTCCTGCCAGTGATGGATGGTGGCAAAAGCCATCGCCGCGTCGAAGGACTGGTCCTCGAACGGAAGGCTCTCCGCGGCGGCAGCCACGCACGGCGCTGCGCCTGTGGAGCGCTGCGCACGCATGAGCGCCGACGGTTCCACCGCGGTGACGTCACGGTCGACGGGCTCGTAGGAGCCGGTACCGGCCCCGACGTTCAATACCGTCCGCGCATCGCCGAGCGCGGTCCAGACCCTTGCGGCGATCCGCGGCTCGGTGCGCCGCGTCACGGTGTAAGTGGCTCCGATGGTGTCGTACAACTGCGTGCTGGACATGTCGCCGCCTCCCTGGCTGTCACCAGCCCACGCCGCGCACGGGGCCTGGCGTCGCTGCCCTGGAGAGTAGGTCACGTACGCGCTTGGGTCGGACAACAGTGCAGGCGGCGATCCGGGCAGCACCTAGGCTGATCCATCGATCCTGAGTCACGCCTCAAGGCGGGAGAGGGTCAGGAGGCTGTGGCGGGCTCTTTGGTGGGGTCGGCCGAGGTGGCGCCGTGAGTGGGGCGGCGGGTCAGGACCTGGGGGCCGGAAGCCGTGATGGCGACTGTGTGTTCGGAGTGGGCGGCGCGGGAGCCGTCGGCGGAGCGGATCGTCCAGCCGTCGTTGTCGAACTTGATTTTGTCAGTGGAGCGGCAGAACCAGGGCTCGATGGCGATGGTGAGGCCGGGGTCGAGTTTCATGCCGCGGCGGGCGCGGCCGTTGTTGGAGACGTGCGGGGCCTCGTGCATGGTGCGGCCGATGCCGTGGCCGCCGAACTCGGCGTTGACGCCGTAGCCGTAGGAGTGGGCGACCTCGCCGATCGCGGCGGAGATGTCGCCGAGGCGGCCGCCGGGCTGGGCGGCGGTGATGCCGGCCTCCAGTGCGACCTCGGTGGCCTCGATCAGCTTCAGGTCGGCCGGGTCGGGGGTGCCGACGATGACGGAGAGCGCGGAGTCGGCGACCCAGCCGTCGATACCGGCCGCCATGTCGATGCTGAGCAGGTCACCGTCCCGCAAGACATAGTCGTGCGGCAGGCCGTGCAGCACCGCGTCGTTGACCGACAGGCACAGCACGTTGCGGAACGGGCCGCGACCGAACGACGGGGCGTAGTCCCAGTAGCAGGATTCGGCGCCGCGTTCCGTGATCCGGCGGCGGGCGTGGTGTTCGAGGTCCATCAGGTTGACGCCGACTGCGGCGACACCGCTCAGCTCGGCGAGCAGCTCGCCGACGAACTGGCCGGTCACCGCCATCCGGCCGATCTCCTCGGCGGACTTGAGCTCGATCACGACAGCCTCCCCCTCCGGATACGGTATTTTTATACCACGCCAGGTCAGGGATGCTCCGGAGGGATATCCTGCTGGCATGGTTCGCCAACCACTCACCGCCGAACAGATCGCAGCGGGCCAGCGCCTCGGAGCCGCCCTCCGGGCCGCGCGGGCCGACCGCAGCCTCGTTGAGGTGGCCCTGGCAGCCGGCATCTCCCCCGAGACGCTGCGCAAGATCGAAGCCGGCCGCCTTCCCGCACCGGCGTTCGGCAATGTGGTCTGCCTCAGCCAGGCCCTCGACGTCCCCCTCAGCGACCTGGCCGACGTCTGGCTGGCCGGCATGCCCGTCCGCCAGGCGTCCTAGAGACCAGCCGCCCAGGTACCTGAGTAGGAGATCCGGTTCAGGGTTCCGTGCGGGCTTGCCGGGTGTAACGGCTGGTCCTGGCGGCGGCTTGATGCCCGCGCTTCCCGCTCTCCGCGCCAGCCGCCGGGCATCAGGCGTGACGGCCGCAGAGCGACAGCGGCGCTGCCGGCACGCCCAGGCGGCGGCGCGTGTGGCCCGCCAAGAGCCGTCTGTCCTGCGCCGGTTGATGCTCTACACGGCGGGTTCAGAGCTTGACGACGCCGATCACGTTTTTCACCGGCACCGTTCCGTTCTGCGATGAGTCGTTGGCCGCGCCTCGGTAGTCGCCGAGGAGGTAGAGCTCACCCGCCGGCACTGTGATGGGCTCGAACGCCCCCAAGGGTTCGAATTTCGATGCCTCGTTGACGTAGGGCTCGTCCTGCGCGGTGCCGTTACGGATGATCCGGCCCTGAGCGTCGCAGCAGGCGATGGTGTCGCCGGATACCGCCACCACTCGTAAAACCCGTGGCCGTCCATCGGGATTCCAGCCGTAGCTGTCCGGTGGATCGAACACGACGACGTCGCCCGTGCCCGGCTGGTATTCGCCCGGCTTCACTACCTTGGCGGTGACTGTCGAGCCTTCCGTGATCGTTGGCTCCATCGTGGGAGAGTTGACCTGGTAGCGCTTGTCCCGGGGGGCATCGCCGGGCGACGCGCAGGCGGCCAGGGAAACAACGAGTCCGATCAGGACGACAGCCATCCGCACGTCCGGATCATGCCAGCTGCTTCGCGAATCCGCCTCCCTCATCGAACCCGCGGACCGTGACAGCCCGGCGCGAGGCCCCCGGATTCGGTCTCCCTCTCCCCGATGCCGGCACCCGTCGACTGAACCGGCCCGGCACGACGCCCGCACCCCATGACCGGTCCGGCGGCCAGAGCCAGGTGGGCTGTCAGGCTTTGGACGGTGGTTCAAGGCGGGACGTGGCGTGTCACTCCGTTCCGCTCGGGTAGTCCGTTCCATGGGGTGCGGACGGATCGCGGATCACGGTTTCCTGGCCGATGGTCGCAGCGCGGTGCTGGTGGACCGCGCCGGCTCGGTGAACTGGTGGTGCCCGGCACGCTTCGACGCTCCGTCAGTGTTCGCCCGCCTGCTTGATGATGACGCCGGGCACTGGGTGATCCGTCCCGAGGGCAGGTTCAGCACGGAACGTGCCTACCTGACCGATACGCTCGTGCTCCGTACCGTCTTCACCACCGCGAACGGCAGCGTGGCGGTGATCGACGCGCTGGCTCTGGAACCGGGTGCGCGGGGCCATGAGGTTGGTCTGCGCTCGCCGAGGGTGCTGGCCCGGGTGGTGCGGGGGCTCTCCGGCGAGGTCCGACTACGGTTGCACTACCGACCACGGTTCGAGTACGGCCGGATGGCCGCCCAACTGGTGCGGCAGGACGACGCGCTGGTCGCCGTAGCCGCGTCGGCCCGGCTGGATCTGCGCGCCACCATCCCGCTGGTCTGCGAGGCCGGGGAGGCGTCCGGGTCGTTCACGGTACGGGCCGGCGAGACGCGTGGCTTCACCGTGGGGTACGCACCGGCTTACGGTGCCGGCCCGCCGGCGATGCTCGACGCCGAGCAGGTGATCGACAATGCCGTTGCGGGCTGGCGTTCCTTCATGGGTCTGCACGACTACCGTGGCCTCTACCGGGACCAGGTACTGCGCAGCGCGCTGGTGGTGCAGGGCATGACCTACCGGCCCAGTGGCGCGATGGTGGCCGCCCCGACGATGTCCCTGCCCGAGGAGTTGGGCGGCGAGCGCAACTACGACTACCGCTACGGCTGGGTACGCGACTTCAGCTTCACGCTGGAGGCGCTGTGGCGCGTGGCCTGCACGGATGAGGTCAACCTGCAGATCGGGTGGTTGGCGCGGTCGATGGGCGTGAACGAGGGCATCGTGCCGATCATGTACGGCGTGGAGGGGGAACGGGACCTCACCGAACACCACCTCGACCACCTCGCCGGCTACGCCGGCAGCCGCCCGGTACTGGTCGGCAACGACGCCTGGCAGCAGCGTCAGAGCGACGTGCCCGGTGAGGCGCTCGCCGCTGCCTGGCTGATGCGCGAGCACCTGGACCCGATGCCGCCGCCCGTCCGCCAACTGCTGCGCGCGATGATCGAGCGGGCCGAGCAGGACTGGCACCTGCCGGACGCCGGGATGTGGGAGGCACGCGGCGCCGCACGCCACTACGTGTCCTCGAAGGTGCAGTGCTGGACGGCGTTGGACCGAGCCGTACGCTTCGGGTCCCGCCTCGGCTCCGAGGCGGACGTCGCCAGGTGGGCAGCGGCACGGGACGAGGTACGCCGAGCCGTTCTGACCCGGGGCTGGAGCGACCGGCTTGCCGCCTTCACCGCGGCGTTCGACACCGACGAGCTGGATGCGTCGGTGCTCCTGATGCCGTTGGTCGGCTTCCTTCCCGCCGATGAGCCGAGAATGCGTTCCACCATCCGGCTAATCGAGGATCGGTTGTCCCACAACGGGCTGCTACGCCGCTGGGAGGGCGACCCCGCCGGCTTCGTGATCTGCTCGTTCTGGCTGGTCAGCTGCCTGGCGCTGACCGGCGAGCGCGACCGGGCGGGGCAGCTTTTCGAGCGGCTCGCCGACCGGGCCAATGACCTGGGCCTGTTCGCCGAGCAGATCGACCCGTACAGCGGGGAAGCCCTGGGCAACTTCCCTCAGGCGTTCTCACACATCGGCCTCATCAACGCCGCCGGAGACCTCACCGACCTGGACGCCGGGCGCCACGACCTTCCGCCGGCACCAGGCCGGCTCATCCCGTCCTTCCAGGAGAGCGGTCGGCCGGAGAACGACCAGCGACGGTGAACGGACGGCGGGGCGGTCAGCCCAAAGGGTGTCCTTGGGCTGACCGCCGGCACCTGTCGCAGCGCCGGAACTGCATCAGGCGTAGCCGGGCTGGCTGGCCATGACGCTGTACGATGCGCCGCTCACCTCGACCACCTTGCGAGCACCGGCCCGCTCGTACTCGAATCGCTCAAGCTTCGCCGGAATTGCCTTGTCGGCGGTGGCGACCAGACCCCAGGACGGGATGGTGTGCCACGCCGGCGCCTGCGTCGGATCGGCAAAAACGACGGGTCTGTCATTCCTGAAGGAGTGGGGCCGTGTCAACCCTTCTTGGTCGGACTGCTTGCGACCGGTTTGTGCTGATTCCCGGCTCGGTGCAGGCAAACGCCGGTAAGGGGTCGGGGTCAAGACTCGACCGGA
>NZ_JAGPYL010000049.1:0-44671 GCF_018070095.1 Micromonospora sp. U56 | reverse complement strand
GGTTAGAAGGCGCAGGCGATGACCAGGTCGGGGGTGCGGTCGGGGAGGAGGTCGAGTTTGGCTATGCGGCCGGCGGCGCGGAGGTCGTCGGCGATGAGGGTGAGCTGCTCCAGCAGGGGGGCGGGGCCGAGCGCCTCGGCCAGCGGCACCTCCGCCTTCATGGACAGCTTCCGTTCCGACTTGGCCCGGCGCACCTGGCCGAGCGCGTCCCCGGCCAGCCGCAGCAGGTGCGGGTCGGCTGGGCCCTCGACCGCCCGCCCCACCTCGTAGGTGGTCGGCCAGGTGGCCCGGTGCACCGAGCCGTACCGCCACCAGGACCAGACCTCCTCGGCCACGTACGGCAGGACCGGGGCGAAGAGCCGCAACTGCACCGACAGCGCGGTGGCCAGCGCCGCCCGTGCCGACTCGGCACCCGGCCCGGAGCCGTAGGCGCGCTCCTTCACCAACTCGATGTAGTCGTCGCAGAACCGCCAGAAGAACGCCTCGGTGACCTGGAGCGCCGCCGTGTGGTCGTACGAGTCGAAGGCGGTCGTCGCGGCGGCGACCACGCCGGAGAGCCCGGCGAGCATGGCGGTGTCCAGCGGCGCGGTCGCCGGGGCGCGCAACGCGTCCGCGGCGCCCAGCCCCAGGGCGAACCGGGAGGCGTTGAGCAGCTTGGTGGCGAGCCGCCGGCCCACCTTGATCTGCGCCGGGTCGAAGGCCAGGTCCATGCCGGGCTTGCCGTTGGCCGCCCAGTACCGCACCGCGTCGGAGCCGTGCTGCTCGAGCAGCGCCATCGGGGTGACCACGTTCCCCTTGGACTTGGACATCTTCTTCCGGTCCGGGTCGAGGATCCAGCCGGAGAGCACCGCGTCCCGCCAGGGCAGCACGCCGTGCTCCAGGTGGGCACGGACCACGCTGGAGAAGAGCCAGGTCCGGATGATCTCCTGCCCCTGCGGGCGCAGGTCCATCGGGAAGACCCGGCTGAACAGGTCCGGGTCGGTCTCCCACCCGCCGACGATCTGCGGGGTCAGCGAGGAGGTCGCCCAGGTGTCCAGCACGTCCGGGTCGCCGACGAAGCCACCCGGCAGCCCGCGCTGCGGCTCCTCGAAACCGGGCGCCGGATCGCTGGACGGATCGACCGGCAACATCGCCTCGTCGGGTGTGAGAGGGTGGGACCAGTCCGGCTCGCCAACGTCGTCGAGCCGGTACCACACCGGCACCGGCACCCCGAAGAAGCGCTGCCGACTGACCAGCCAGTCACCGGTCAGCCCGCCCACCCAGTGGTCGTACCGGTGCTTCATGTGCTCCGGCACCCAGCGCAGCTCGCCGCCCCGGGCCAGCAGCTGCTCCCGCAGGCCGGCGTCCCGCCCGCCGTTGCGCAGGTACCACTGGCGGGTCGAGACGATCTCCAGTGGCCGGTCGCCGCGCTCGTAGAACTTCACCGGGTGGGTGATCGCGCGCGGCTCGCCGACCAGGTCAGCGGCGTCGGCCAGCAGCTGCACCATGGTCCGCCGGGCCCCGTTGACGGTCTGCCCGGCCAGGGCGGCGTACGGCTCGGCCGGCACCCCGTGCGGCGGCTCCGGCAGCAGCCGGCCGTCCCGGCCGATCACCACCCGGGTGTCCAGCTGCAGCTCCCGCCACCAGGTCACGTCCGTCAGGTCGCCGAAGGTGCAGACCATGGCGATGCCGGTGCCCTTGGCCGGGTCCGCCAGCGGGTGCGCGCGCACCGGCACCTCGACCGCGAAGACCGGGCTGCGCACCGAGCGCCCCACCATGTCCGCGTACCGCTCGTCGTCGGGGTGGCAGACCAGCGCCACGCAGGCCGGCAGCAGCTCCGGACGGGTGGTGTCGATCAGCACCTCGCGCCCGCCCGGCCCGGTGAACCGGAGCCGGTGGTACGCCCCGGGCCGCTCGCGGTCCTCCAGTTCCGCCTGGGCCACCGCGGTGGCGAAGCCGACGTCCCAGAGCGTCGGCGCCTCCGCCTGGTACGCCTCGCCCCGGGCCAGGTTGCGCAGGAACGCCCGCTGGCTCGTCGCCCGCGCCACCCGCCCGATCGTCGTGTACGTCAGCGACCAGTCCACCGACAGCCCGAGCCGCCGCCACAGCGCCTCGAAGACCTGCTCGTCGGCGGCGGTCAGCCGCTCGCACAGCGCCACGAAGTTGCGCCGGTCGATCGGCGTCGGGTCCTTGCGCCGATCCTCGCTCACCGGTGTCGCCGGCGGTTGCCAGTGCGGGTCGTACGGCAGCGACGGGTGGCAGCGCACCCCGTAGACGTTCTGCACCCGCCGTTCGGTGGGCAGGCCGTTGTCGTCCCAGCCCATCGGGTAGAAGACCGTCCGGCCGTGCATCCGCTGGAAGCGGGCCACCATGTCGGTGTGCGTGTACGAGAAGACGTGTCCCATGTGCAGCTCGCCCGATACGGTCGGCGGCGGGGTGTCGATCGCGTACACGTCCGACCGCTGTTTCGAGCGGTCGAACGCGTACGTGCCCTCCTCCTGCCAGTGGCGCGCCCAGGTCTCCTCGAGCCCGTCCAGGGTCGGACGCTCGGGGACGCCGGCGCGGGCCGTCCTCGCCGTATCAGTCATCGGTCGATCGTAGGCAGCCCACGTCGAGCTGCCCACGGCTTATCCGCGGGTGTCGCCTAACGGTTCGAGGAGCCGATCGGGTTGAGCAGCGGGCCGCGGGTGGCGAGCTGGATGCCGAGGCCGGTGTTGGCATTCACCCGGTCCAGGATGGTGGAGACCGGCATGTAGTAGTTCTGCTCGTTCGGGTTCGTGCAGGCGCCGCTGCCCGGGTCGCCGTCGTTCAGGATGCCGAGCGCCCGGCCGTCGGACTCGGTGAAGAGCGGGCCGCCGCTGTCACCGGGGCGGGCGCAGACCCGCACGTTGATGCGGCCGTTGGTCTTGCTGGTGACGGTGCCGCAGCGGGTGCCGGGAACGTAACCGGCGCCCGCCCCCGAGTCGACGTACACCTCGCCCGCCTTCGGCGTGTACCCCGAGCCGGTCGCGCAGACGACCCAACCGGTCAGCACGGCGCTGTAGGGGGTGTATCCGGTGATCTTCACGTCGCGGCTGCCCTTGGTGGCGCAGGCCGGGTTGTCCGACACGCAGAAGTAGTTGACCAGGCTGGCCTGGTCGCCGCCGCTCCGCCGCGGGTACGCCCACCGGTCGATCGCGCCGTCCTGGTACGGGATCACCGCGTAGTCGTACGTGGTGTTGTTCTCGGCGAGCACCGGGCTGGTGGACTCCACGCCGACCGGCACCTTGGGCCCGAGGAACTGGTGCCACGTCCGGTCGAGCTCTGTGTGCCGCCCGCCGACCACGCAGTGCCCGGCGGTCAGCACGTAGTACCGCCCGGACCGCGCCCGCAGGTTGAAGCCGCTGGTGCAGCCGCCGACCGTGTCGTCGTCCCGGGGCACGTCCAGCCGGATGCCGCCGCGCATCGGCGCCTGGGCGCAGTCGAGCGGGTCGCACGACTTCTCGATCGAGGCCGGTAGCTGCCGGGTCCGGGCCGGCACCCCGGCGGCCTCGATCGCGCCGGCCAGCCGGGCGTCGTCCGCCGCGACCGCGCCGCCGGTGAGGACCAGGACCTCGTTGGCCTGCTCGTCGACCACCACGTCGGTGCCCGCGGTCGCGCCGAGCGCGCCGGCCATGCGGGCCGCCGCCTCGGTGAGCTCGCGCAGCGAGTGGCGCGCCGGGACGACCTTCACGTGGGCGGCGTCCGGCACCCCGGCGACCGCCTTCGCGACCGGGGCCGGGTCGGTGGCCGCGATGGTCAGTACGCCGCCGCCGGCCTGGTCCAGCCACATGCCGGCGTACTCGGTGGGGTACCTCGCGGCGAGGGTGGCCGCGAGCGGCGCGGAGAGTTCCTGGAGGGCGATCCGGCGGGCCGCCTCGTCCTGGCCGACCCGGTAGCGGTCGCTCAGGTAGGCCACCGAGGCGGGCGCGTCCTTCGCCACCTCCCCGGCGGGCCGCCCGACGGCCGTGACCGGTCGGGTGTCCACGGTGGAGCGGCCCGCGCCGGCTCGGCTGCCGATGCCGCTGTCCGCACTGGGCACCGCGTCCGCCGGAGCGGCCGCGGCCGTCGCCGACAGGTCGCCGGCCGCCGAGACGGCGGTCGGTGTGGCACCGGCGTCGCCCTCCCTGGTCAGCGCGACCGTCGCCGCGCCCACCGTGCTGATCACCAATGCCGCCGCGACAACCACTCGTCGTCGGATCCGCACGCCGCAACCTCCCCGTGTGCTCGGCTGTGCCTGACCGATCCCACCGCACGTCGCCCTCGGGCGATCGCCGGGCCGATCAACGAGCGGCAGTCTAGCCGGGCGACGGTTCCCCGGGTTGCCCGCGTCGCCGCGCCGGCGGCGGGGCGACCGGTTCAGACCAGCGAGTCGCGCCACTGCCGGTGCAGGGCGGCGTACCGGCCGCCGGCGGCGGTGAGCCGCGCGGGCGGTCCGTCCTCCACCACCCGACCGCCGTCGAGGACCAGCACCCGGTCGGCGGTCTCGACCGTGGAGAGCCGGTGCGCGATCACCAGCGCGGTGCGGTCGCGCAGCACGGTGGCGAGCGCCCGCTGCACCAGCCGCTCGGTCGGCACGTCCAGCGACGAGGTCGCCTCGTCGAGGATCAGCACCCGCGGGTCGGCCAGGAACGCCCGGGCGAACGCGACGAGCTGCCGCTGCCCGGCGGAGAGCCGGCCGCCGCGCCGGTGCACCTCGGTGGCGTACCCGTCGGGGAGCGCGGCGATGAAGTCGTGCGCGCCGATCGCCCGCGCGGCGGCCTGCACCGCCGCGTCGTCGGCGCCGGGGCGGCCGAACCGGATGTTCTCCGCCACCGTGCCGCTGAACAGGTGGTTCTCCTGGGTCACCAGCACCACCGCGCGGCGCAGCTCCGGGTCGGCCAGGTCGCGCAGGTCGATCCCGTCCAGCTCGACGGCGCCGCTGTCCGGGTCGTGGAAGCGGGCCAGCAGCTTGGCGACGGTCGACTTGCCCGCCCCGGTCGGCCCGATCAGCGCGACCGTCTGCCCGGCCGGCACCCGCAGGTCCAGCCCGACCAGGATCGGCGTGCCCGGCCGGTAGCCGAAGGAGACCGACCGGAACGCCACCGCCCCGCGCCCCGGCCCGGTGGGCAGCGGCACCGGCTGCGCCGGTTCGGGTACGCCGGGCCGCTCGTCGAGCACCCCGGCCAGCTTCTCCAGCGCCGCCGTCGCCGACTGCAACGAGTTGTAGAACTGGCTCAGCTCCTGCATCGGCTCGAAGAAGCGGCGCAGGTAGAGCAGGAAGGCGGCGAGCACCCCCACCTCCGTCGCGCCGCCGAGCACCCGCCAGCCGCCGTACCCGAGCACCACCGCGACGGTGACGTTGCCGATCACCTTGATCCCCGGCGAGTACGTGGCGATCAGCCGGAACGCCCGCAGGTTGGCCCGCCGGTACCCGTCGTTGACCGCCCCGAAGATCTGCTGGTTGCGCGGTTCCCGGCGGTACGCCTGCACGGCGCGGATGCCCCGCAGCGACTCCACGAAGTGCACGATGACCAGCGCCACCGCCTCCCGGCTGCGCCGGTACGCGTCGGCCGACGCGCGGGCGAACCAGCGGGACAGCAGGTAGAGGAACGGGAAGGCGAGCAGGGTGACCGCGGCCAGCGGCAGGTCCAGCCAGAGCAGGATGGCGGCCACGGAGAGCACCGACAGCGCGGCGGTCACCAGGCTGTCGATGCCCCCGTCGACCAGCTCGGCGATGGACTCCAGGTCGCTGGTCAGCCGGGACACCACCCGGCCGGAGGTGTAGCGCTCGTGGAAGCCGACGGAGAGGCGCAGGAAGTGCCCGTACACCCGTCGGCGCAGCTCCAGCAGGACGGCCTGGCCGATCCGCGCGGAGAGGGTGAGGAAGCCGCGCCGGGCCGCGTACTCGGTCACGGCCGCGACCACGAAGGCGCCGGCGACGGCGGCCAGTGGGCGTGCGTCGCCGGCCCGCAGCGGCGCGATGGCCCGGTCGATGCCGAGCATGACCAGGTACGGCCCGGACATGGCGGCCGCGTTCTGCGCCAGCAGCAGGCCCACCGCCAGGCCCAGCCGGCCCCGGTGCGGGCGCAGCAGCTCGCCCAGCAGCACCCGGCTGCGGGCGCGCAGCCGGGCCACCGCCTCGGGTGCGGTGTCCTCGGCGCGGCTGCGGTCGGCGTCCGGGTCGGTGGCCAGCCCCCGCCAGCGGGACTCCTCGGGTGGCTCGGCCCGCTGCCGGGGCAGCCGGAGGGTCATGAGCGCACCAGACCGGGCGCGGAGTTCGGCTCCGCGGAGAGCACCGCCCGGTACGCCGGCACGGTGGCGAGCAGCTCGGAGTGCCGCCCCACCGCGGCGATCCGGCCCCCGTCGAGCAGCGCCACCCGGTCGGCCAGCGCGACGGTCGACGGGCGGTGCACCACCAGCAGCGCGGTGGTGTCCCGCAGCACCCGTCTCAGCGCCGCCTCGACCAGCGCCTCGGTGTGCACGTCCAGGGCGGAGAGCGGGTCGTCGAGCACGAGCAGCGCGGGCCGGCCGAGCACCGCCCGGGCCAGCGCGAGCCGTTGCCGCTGCCCGCCGGAGAGCGACAGCCCCTGCTCGCCGACCCGGGTCGCCAGCCCCCACGGCAGGTCGTACGCGAAGTCGGCCTGGGCCAGCGCCAGCGCGGCCCCGACCTCCTCCTCGTCGGCGTCCGGGCGGCCCAGGGTGAGGTTCTCCCAGACCGACATGGAGAAGAGCGTCGGCTCCTCGAAGGCCACCCCGACCAGCCGGCGCAGCGACGCCAACCGCAGGTCGCGCAGGTCGTGCCCGTCCAGGGTGATCCGCCCGCCGGTCACCTCGTGCAGCCGGGGCACCAGGGAGAGCAGGGTGCTCTTGCCGCTGCCGGTCGCGCCCACCAGCGCCAGCGTCTCGCCCGGCTCCACGGTCAGCTCGATCTCTCGCAACACCGGCTCGGGGGCGCCGGGATAGCGGAACGAGACGCCCTCGAAGCGCAGCCGGCCCCGCACCGCCGCCGGGGCGAGCGTGACCGCGTGCGGCGCGTCCACGATGGACGGCGGGGTGTCCAGCACCTCCTGGATCCGGTCGGCCGCGGTCGCCGCCTCCTGGGCGTTCGCGATGATCCAGCCCAGCGACTGCACCGGCCAGATCAGCATCAGTTGCAAACTGACGAAGGCGACCAGCTCGCCGATGGTGAGGGTGCCCCGGGCGGCGAGCGCCGCACCGCAGACCAGCACCACGCCGAGGGTGAGGTTGGGCACCAGGTCGAGCAGTGCGGAGGTACGGGCCAGCAGCCGGGCCTTGTCGACGCCGGTGTCGTGCAGCGCCCGGGCCCGCTCGCCGAACCGGGCGACCAGCTCCGGCCCCCGCCCGTACGCCTTCATCGTGCGCAGGCCCTGCGCGGTCTCCTCGACCAGGGTGGCCACGTCGCCCTGCTGGTCCTGCATCCGGCGGGACGCGGCGTGGTAGTGCCGGGCGAAGCGGCGACTGATCAGGAACAGCGGCACCGCGCTGGCCGCCACCAGCAGGCCCAGCGGGCCGTGCAGCCGGATCAGCAGGGCCACCACCGCGAGGTAGGTGACCAGGTTGAGCACCAGGAAGAGCAGGCCGAAGGAGAGGAACCGACGGATCACCGACAGGTCGCTGGTGACCCGGGAGAGCAGTTGGCCGGACTGCCACCGGTCGTGGAAGCCGGCCGGGAGCCGTTGCAGGTGGGCGTAGAGGTCGGCGCGGATCGCCGACTCCATGCCCACCGAGGAGGAGGACTGGGTCCACCGCCGGATGAAGATCAGCACCGCCTCGGCGAGCCCGAGCAGCAGGGCCAGGCAGCCGAGGCGGAGCAGCCCGTCCGAGTCGTGCCGGGCGATCGGGCCGTCGACCACCCGCTGCACCACCAGCGGCACCGCCAGGCCGGCCGCGGTGGCCGCCAGCGCCGCGACCAGCAGCAGGCACCACTCCACCGCGTACGGGCGAAGGTAGCGGCGCAACCGCCAGAGGTTGCCCAGCGGACGCGGGTGGACCTGCACCGGTGTGGCGGGGTCGCCGTCACGCTGCGCAGGCACTACCCGACCGTAGCGTCAAATGGGAGCGAGGCCGGTGTCAGCTTGCCGTCAACCGCCGCTCATGCCCGAGAAGCCACTTCTTCACCTCCAGCCCCCAGCGGTAGCCGCCGAGGGTCCCGTCGGTGCGCAGTACCCGGTGGCAGGGGACGAAGAGGGCGGCGGCGTTGCGGGCGCAGGCGGCGGCCGCCGCCCGTACGGCGGCCGGCCGGCCGGCCAGCCCGGCGAACCCGGTGTACGTCACCGGATCGCCCGGCTTCACCTCGCGCAGCACCTCCCAGGCGTGGGTCATGAACGCCCCGCCGCTGTGCTGCCGCACCGGCACCCCGTCGATGGCGGTCAGGTCGCCGTCCAGGTAGGACCGGACGGCGACGGTGACGGGGCCGAGGTCGGCGCGGTGCCGCAGCGCCCCGCGCAGGCTCGGGTGCACCAGCGGGAGCAGGTTCTCCGGGGCCGGGGTGAAGCCGGCCGCCCGGACGGCCCCGTCCGGGCCGGCCAGGATGCTCAGCGGACCGGTGGGGGTGTCGATGACGGTGCTGTCGATGCTCATGCTGCTCTCCAGAGTCGGATCACCGCGTACGAGCGCCACGGGCGCCAGCGTTCGGCATGGGTGTCGAGGGTCTTCGGGTCGGTGGGCAGGCCGAGGGCGGCGGCGCCCCGGCGTACCGCCAGGTCGGTGGGGAGCAGGACGTCCGGGTCGCCGAGGGCGCGCATGGCCACGTAGCCGGCGGTCCACGGCCCGATCCCGGGCACGGCGGTCAGCCGCCGGACCACCTCCTCCCGGTCCCCGCCCGGGTCGAGGTCGATCTCGCCGGAGGCGACGGCCGCGGCCAGCGCCCGCACCGTCTCCCGCCGCCCCGCCGGCATGCCGAACGCCGAGTCCGGCAACCCCGCCACCTCCTCCGCCCGGAGGAACCCCCGCAGCCCCGGCCGATCATGAGCTTGACCAGGGTCCTGGAGCTCCATACCGCCGTCGACCTCGTGATCGACGGGGGGCTGCGGGACGGGGGCGGCGGTGAGGAGGCGGGTGAGGGTGGTGCGGGCGGAGCGGACGGAGACCTGCTGGCCGACCACGGCGCGCAGGGCCGCCTCGAAGCCGTCCACCGCGCGGGGCAGGCGGATGCCGGGCTCGGCCGCCACCACGGCGGCCAGGGCCGGGTCGGCGGCGAGGGTCTCGTCGATGGCCTGCGGGTCCGCGTCGAGGTCGAGCAGGCGGCGGCAGCGGGCCACCGCGGGGGCCAGGTCGCGCATGTCGGCCAGGCGCAGGGTCGCCGAGACGTGGCCGGCCGCCGGGGTCAGCGCCACCTCCGCGGCGCCGTGCGGCAGTCGCAACCCCCGGCGGTACGTCCCGTCGCGTACCTCCTCCACGCCCGGCAGCGCGCGGAGCGCGAGGAAGTCCAGCAGCGCGGCGGCGTGCAGCGGTGGCCGGTACGCCAGCCGCAGCGTGATCGTCCCCGCGCCGCCCGCCACCGGCCGGCCGCCCCGCGCCACCCGCAGCTCCGACGGGGCGGTGCCGAAGACCTCGCGGACCGTGTCGTTGAACTGCCGGACGCTGCCGAACCCGGCCGCGAAGGCGATCTCCGCCATGCCCAGCCCGGTCGTCTCGATCAGGGTGCGGGCGGTCTGCGCCCGCTGGGCCCGGGCCAGCGCCAGCGGGCCGGCGCCCAGCTCGGCGCGGAGCATCCGGTGCAGGTGCCGCTCGGTGTAGCCGAGCCGGGTGGCCAGCCCCGGTACGCCGTCCCGGTCGACCACCCCGTCGGCGATCAGCCGGACGGCGCGGCCCACCACGTCGGCCCGGACGTCCCACTGGGGCGAGCCGGGCGCCGCGTCCGGGCGGCACCGGCGGCAGGCGCGCAGTCCGGCGCCCTGCGCGGCGGCGGCCGACGGGAAGAACCGGACGTTCTGCCGCTTCGGCGTCATCGCCGGGCAGGACGGCCGGCAGTAGATCCCGGTCGACGTCACGCCGGTGTAGAACCAGCCGTCGAAGCGCTGGTCACGGCTGTCCACGGCCCGGTAGCACCGTTCGAAGTCCAACTCCACGCCACCGATGATGCCCGCTGGTCAGGCCGATGGCTCGCGGGAATCGGACCTGGGCGTGGCGACGCCCGACACCCCGGCCGGGAGTCGGCCGGGGCGCCTGGCGCATCCCGTTCGCGCCCCGGCGCAGGTTCGACCGGGAGCGCACTCGCGGGGGTCAGCGCGGGGACGGGGTGGGGCCCGGCGTCCGGGTGCCGATCGGGCTCGGCACTCCCGGCGCCCCCGGCGGTTGGGGCGCGCCGGGGTGCGCCGGGCTGGCCGACGGCGGTTCCGACGGCTGGGATCTGACGGGGCTGGGGGCGCCCGGCGGCGGGGGCGTCTGCGGAGCGGTCGGGCTGGGCAGCGGTGGCCGGGGCGCGGGTGTCGGGTCGGAGCTGGGGGAGGGGACCGGCTCGGCCGAGCGCGGCGACGGGGCCGGGGCGGTGGGAGCGGCCGGGCGGGGGGCGTCCGAGCCGGCCTGGGCGATGGCGAGCGGGGCGGCGATCAGGACGGCGGCGAGCGTACCCACCGCGCCCATGGTCACCGTGGCGCGGCGTCGGGTCCGGGCTCGTCGTTCCGCCGGCGGCAACTGGTCCTGCACTGTGGGTGCCTCCTCGGCAAGGTCGGTCAGGGTGGTGCGGATCAGGTCTTCGAGGGGGGACGTCATCGCCGTACCTCCAGGAGTTCGACGTCCGGCAGGAGTTCGCGCAGCCGGGCGACGGCGCGATGGGTACGGCTGCGGACGGTGCCGACCGAGCAGCCCAGCACCTGGGCCACCTGGGTCTCGGTGAGGTCCTCGTAGTAGCGCAGGACCACCACGGTCCGCTGGGCCGGCGGCAGGTGCCGCAGCGCCGCCCGCATGGCCAGCCGCAGGTCGGTGCCGCCGCTCGGATCGGCGGCGGGCACCTCGTGCGCGCCGGTGAGCAGCGACTCCCGGTACCGGCGCAGCCGCCGCCACCAGCTCACCTGCTCCCGGTACATGACCGTGCGCAGGTAGCCCTCGGGGTCGGCGTTGCGCAGCGTCCGCCAGCGCGGGATCGTCCGCGCCAGCGCCGACTGGACCAGGTCCTCCGCCGCGTGCCGGTCGCCGGTGAGCAGGTACGCGACCCGCATCAGCGCCGGCGTACGGCTCGCCACGAACTCGGCCAGCCGGGCCCGTTCGTCCTCGTCCACACGTCCTCCCCGCTCCGCTCCTACCGATACAGACGCCGCAGCTCGGGCCAGCTATCCGTTGCGTGGCAAGGAATCGGACGCGAGAAATTGTCGGTAGTGGTCGGTACGGTCCGGCCACCAACTCAAGAAGGGTGCGGGGGCGATGGCGAGCGTGGCCGGGCGGGGTGCCCGCTGATGCGGTCGGGGCGGGCACGGCTCGACCGCGCGGTGGTGCAGGGCTTCTACGACCGGATGCGGGCGGTGGCGCCGGCGGCGTACGGGGCGATCGAGCGGGACCGGGTCGGTGAGCCGGGGCGCCCCTTCGGCGAGACGGCGTGTGGCCGGCTCGCCGCGTCGCTGGATCCGGCCGGCGTGCGGGCGCTGGGCATGTGGGCGCACCACTGGTGCATGCGCTTCTACGACGACGACACCCGCCCGGGGCTGCGGCTGGTCCGCGAGGTCGCCGGCCGGCGCGGGCTGGGCTGGACGGCCGACGAGGTGCGCTGGATGCTCGGCGAGTCGTACGCGGCCGGCCCGTCCGCCGCGCACCGGTTCACCCTGCCGCTGGCCGCGGCGGCCGAGCTGCCCGCCGGGGCGCTGCCGGAGGCCGACGCCCTCGGGGCGCACTGGCGCCTGGCCGGCTGACCCGCCCCGCCGAGGCGGCCGACGGGTCCGGACGCCGCCCCACCGGGGCGGGCGGGCAGTTGCGCCACCACCATCGCCGCCACCGCCAGCGCGAAGCCGGTGAGCTGGGTCGGGCTCAGCGCCTGGTCCAGCACGATCCAGCCCAGCGCCGCGGCGGTCAGCGGGCTCAGCGCGCCGAGCACGGAGACCTGCGTCAACGGCAGCCGCGCCGCGCCCCGGAACCACAGCACGTACGCCAGCGCGGTGCCGACCAGCCCGAGCCAGGCGTACCCGAGCAGGGCCGGGGCGTCCGGGGCCGGCGGCGCGCCCTCGACCGCGACGGCGACCGGCGTGACCAGCAGGCCGCCGGCGGTGAGCTGCCAGCTCGTCGCGGCCAGGGTGCTGATTCCGGCCGGGCGGCCCCAGCGGCGGGTGAGCACCAGCCCGGTGGCCATCGCGGCGGTGCCGGCCAGGCCGGCGGCCACGCCGAGCGGGTCGGTGCCGGCGTCCGGCCGGAGCACGACCAGCGCGACGCCCAGCGGGGCGGCCACGGCGGCCAGCAGGGCGAGCCGGTGCGGCCGGTCCCGCAGCACCAGCACGGTGAGGCCGGCGACGAGCAGCGGCTGGGCGGCGCCGAGCACGGCGGCGGTGCCGCCCGGCAGCCGGTACGCCGCGAGGAAGAGCAGCGGGAAGAACGCGCCGATGTTCAGCGCGCCGAGCAGGGCGGCCCGCCACCACCAGGAGCCGTGCGGCCGGCGGCGGGTCAGCGCGAGCAGCAGCAGCCCGGCGGGCAGCGCCCGCAGGCCGCCGGACCAGAGCGGCCGGTCCGGCGGCAGCAGCTCGGAGGTGACCAGGTAGGTGGTGCCCCAGACGGTGGGCGCGAGGGCGGTCAACGCGATGTCGGTGCGGCGACGGCTCATCGGGCACTCGATTCTCTTTGCGGTAAGTAGCTTAGTGCTAAGCTAATCACCCGTGAGTGAAAAGCGGAAGGGCGACGTGGGGCACAATCCGGGGGTGACCGACCGGGACGACGTCGACCTCATCGTCGAACAGTGGCGCCGCGAGCGCGCCGGGATGCGGCCCGAGCCGATGGCGGTCTTCGGCCGGATCTACCGGCTGGCCCGGATCGTCGGCGACGCGCAGGAGCGGGTCTACGCCGACTGGGGCATCGGCCGTGGCGAGTTCGACGTGCTGGCCGCGCTGCGCCGCAGCGGCGAGCCGTACACGCTGGCGCCGAAGGAGCTGGCCGCCGCGCTGATGCTCACCTCGGGCGGGATGACCGGCCGGCTCGACCGGCTGGAACGGGCCGGGCTGCTGCGCCGCGCGCCCGACCCGGCCGACCGGCGGGGCCTGCGGGTGACCCTGACCGACAGCGGCCGCCGCGCGGTCGAGGAGGCCGCCGAGGCGGGCCTGGCGGTGCAGCGACGGATCCTCGACGCGCTGCCCGCGGCCGACCAGACCCGCCTGGGCGACCTGCTGCGCGCGCTGCTCGCCGCCGCCGAAGCGGGCTGACCGGGCCGACGGCCGGGCCGGCGATGACGCAGGATGGGGGCGTCACCCGTCCGACGGAAGGATCACCCGTGCCCGCCAGCGAACCCACCATCGTCGCGACCAGCATGGGCTTCACCAGCCGGGACCGTGGCCCCTGGGACGCGAAGCCCGGGCCGGTCTTCGACCTGATGGCCGAGCTGTCCGGGGCCGACGAGCCGAAGATCTGCTACCTCAACCAGGCGGTCGGCGACCAGCCCACCGCGTTCACCGTCTTCTACGGCGCCTTCGCCGGCACCCGGTTCCGCCCGTCCCACCTGGCGCTGTTCCCGATGCCGACCGTCGACGACATCCGCGCCCACCTGCTCGCCCAGGACATCATCTGGGTCGGTGGCGGCAGCGTCGCCAACCTCTGCGCCGTCTGGCGGGTGCACGGCCTGCCGGAGATCCTGCGCGAGTGCTGGGAGGCCGGCGTGGTGCTCGGCGGCGTCTCCGCCGGTTCGATCTGCTGGCACGTCGGCGGTGCCACCGACAGCTTCGGCCGCACGCTGCGCGCCTTCACCGACGGCCTCGGGTGGCTGCCGTACGGCAACGGGGTGCACTACGACAGCGAGGAGCAGCGCCGCCCGCTGATGCACCGGCTGGTCGGCGACGGCACCCTGCCGGTCAGCCACTGCACCGACGACGGGGTGGGGCTGGTCTACCGGGGTACCCGGCTGGCCGAGGCGGTCGCCGACCGCGAGGACGTTGCCGCGTACGAGCTGACCCCGGACGGCGCGGGCGGCGCCCGGGAGACCCGGATCGAACCCCGGCTGCTCACCGCCTGAACGCCGGTCCCTTCGGGTACGCGGGTGCGGCCCGTTCAGCCCGCCTCGGCCCGCCCGGGGCGGTGCCGGAGCGCGGCGTCGAAGACCTGGGCCAGCTCGGCCGCGTCCTCCCCGGCGTGGTGGGTGTGCGGCACGTCGGTCAGGCCCAGCTCGTGCTTGATGATCCCCTTGCGGGTCCGCACCCACTCGCAGCCGGTCCGCCCCATCCACCAGCTACGCAGGTCCACGCCGGAGCCGGTCGCGCCGAACGGGCTGCGGCCGGTGAACCGGACGAAGTACCAGTGGACGAACATGCCGTCCCAGACGGCGGGCGCGGCCAGGAAGACCGGCCGGCCGATCCGGCGCAGCCCGTTGACCCAGCTCGCGGCGGCGGCCATCGCCTCCTCGGCGGTCGGCGCCTCCCGTAGCAGCCGGTCCCGGTCGAGCCCGGAGACCGCGAGGGCGGCCGGCACGAACTCCTCGGAGATCGGCTTCAGCTCGGTGTAGAAGGTGAGGTCGGGCCGCCCGGCCACCGCCATGCCCAGCGAGATCATGCTGTACGGGCCGGGGATCGGGCCGTCCGCCTCGACGTCCACCGCCACGTAGAGCTCCGGCAGCCGCTCGTCCGCCCCGCTCGTCATCCGGGCAGGCTAGCAACGCTGTGGGCGTGCCCGGGACGTCTTTTCCCCCGGCTGGTGGGCCTACCTGCCGGGTGCCGGCCGACACCGGCGTAAGCTGGCTCGTCGTGAGTCTCTCCATCGGCATCGTCGGCCTGCCCAACGTCGGCAAGAGCACCCTGTTCAACGCGCTCACCAAGAACGACGTGCTCGCCGCGAACTATCCGTTCGCCACGATCGAGCCCAACGTCGGCGTCGTCGGGCTGCCGGACGAGCGGCTGGCCACGCTCGCCGAGATCTTCTCCTCGCAGAAGGTGCTGCCGGCGCCGGTGTCGTTCGTCGACATCGCCGGCCTGGTGCGGGGCGCCTCCAAGGGGCAGGGCCGGGGCAACGCCTTCCTGGCCAACATCCGCGACGCCTCGGCGATCTGCCAGGTGGTGCGCGCGTTCTCCGACCCGAACGTGGTGCACGTCGACGGCAAGGTCTCCCCGGCCGACGACATCGAGACGATCAACACCGAGCTGATCCTCGCCGACCTCCAGACCCTGGAGAAGGCGCTGCCGCGGCTGGAGAAGGAGGCCAAGCTCCGCAAGGACCGGGCCGCCGCGGTCGCCGCCGCCAAGGCCGCCGTCGACGTGCTCGACGGCGGTACCACCCTCTACGCCGGCGCCGCCGCCGCGAGGATCGAGCTGGAGCACCTGCGCGAGCTGCACCTGCTCACCACCAAGCCCTTCCTGTACGTCTTCAACGTCGACGAGGCCGAGCTGGCCAACGCCGAGTTCCTCGACGAGCTGCGCGCGCTGGTCGCGCCCGCCGAGGCGGTCTTCATGGACGCGAAGATCGAGTCCGAGCTGGTGGACCTGCCCGACGAGGAGGCCCGCGAGCTGCTGGAGTCGATCGGGCAGAACGAGCCCGGCCTCGACCAGCTCGTCCGGGTCGGCTTCCGCACGCTCGGGCTCCAGACGTACCTGACGGCGGGCCCCAAGGAGGCGCGCGCCTGGACCGTCCCGGTCGGCGCGACCGCGCCGGAGGCCGCGGGCGTCATCCACAGCGATTTCCAGCGCGGCTTCATCAAGGCCGAGGTCGTCTCCTACGCCGACCTGGTCGAGGCCGGATCGATGGCGGCGGCCAAGGCCGCCGGCAAGGTCCGGATCGAGGGCAAGGAGTACGTCATGCAGGACGGCGACGTGGTGGAGTTCCGCTTCAACGTGTAGTGCCTGATTCCTTGATCGGCCGGGTGGCTGGTCAGGGTAAGAAACCCCAGGTCAGGGCCCACTGTGCGCCTGCCTCAGACGCTCTCTCCGGTGTGCCGGTCA
This sequence comes from Micromonospora sp. U56, assembly GCF_018070095.1. Taxonomy (NCBI): domain Bacteria; kingdom Bacillati; phylum Actinomycetota; class Actinomycetes; order Micromonosporales; family Micromonosporaceae; genus Micromonospora; species Micromonospora sp. U56. The sequence goes on along the minus strand of NZ_JAGPYL010000049.1, from coordinate 28,622 downwards.
AGGGGGCGGAGGGGTGGCAGTCGCCAGGAACCGACCCGCGTGAGCGGCCCCCATCTGCCTAGCCCCCTTGATGGGACTCTTCGAATTTCCCACCTGGTGGTGGGGAGTTCCCCGGACCCTGCTCGCCGTGATTCCCCATTCGCCCCGTGCCGACCTGCGGCTGGTCGCCAGAGCGGAGAACTGTCGAACCGCCCGGCGGCGCCGTTCGGGGCGTGGCGCCGGATCAGATCTGCCTGCTTCCGGTCCACGCCTGGAGTTTCTCCGGGTTGCGGACCGCCCAGATGCGGGTGATGCGGTCTCCGGCGAGGTCGAAGGCGGCCACGGTCATCGTGACACCGGTGTGCTGGGCGACCAGGCCAGGCCGGCCGTTGACCGTCCGCTCCAGGAGTGTCAGTCCAGGGGCCTTCTCGGCGATGTGGATCAGGTACTCGGCGATACGCCTGCTGCCCTCGACCGGGCGCAGGACGGTGCCGACCAGGCCGCCGCCGTCGGCGACCATCGCGGCGTCGGGGTCGAGGAGGCCGACCAGGGCCTCGATGTCCCTGGCCTCCCACGCCTCCTTGAATTGTCGCACCAGACCGGCCTGCCCGGCCGCCGGAGCCCGCGTGGCGCGGATGCGCCGACGGGCCGAGGACGCCAACTGCCGGCAGGCCGCGGGCGTCCGGCCGACGATCTCGGCGACTTCGGCGAAGGGATAGCGGAAGACGTCGTGCAGGATGAACGCCACGCGTTCGGCCGGCGTCATCGACTCCAGTACGACGAGGAAGGCCATGTTCACCGACTCGTCCAGGGTGATCCGGTCGGCGGGGTCGGCCGCTTCGGCTCTGCCGCCGGCCCGCCCGCTGATCCACTCCGTGCGGTCGGGCAGCGGCTCGGGTATCCATGCGCCGACGTAGCGCTCGCGCCGGGCCCGCGCCGAGCCGAGCACGTCCAGGCAGATGCGGCTGGCCACCGTCGTCAGCCAGGCGCCGGGCGACGCGATGGCCTCCTGCTGCTGCCCTGACATCGCGTACCAGCGGGCGTAGGTCTCCTGCACGGCGTCCTCAGCCTCGGCCAGCGAACCGAGCAGCCGGTAGGCAAGATTGGTCAGCTGGCGCCGCTCGCCGACGATCGCGTTCAGGCCCGGCTCAGACCGGTCGTGCGCCGACTCGGACGGGGTACTCATGGTCGCGGCCGCTCCCTGGTTCGTCTCGTCCGCTTCCGTCCTCCCCCCGCTACGGCGAAACACCGCACTGGACTGTGAGGTTGACGCTTCACCTCACATTTCGCGGGCCCGCGTCGTCGGACTGTCGAGAGGCTACCGATCCGTCGCCGCGAGGCAGAAGAGAGGACTACATCATGGCTGTGCAGACGACGACAGCACCGGGCAGGTTCGCGTTCCTGCACGTCGCGATCGCCTTGCAGACCTTGGCCCTCTTCTTCCAGGGGGTCACCGCCGGAATGCTGCTGTCCTCGTCCCTCGGCGCGGTACTGCACGACGTCGGATCGCGCGTCATGTACGGCGCGTCGATGTTGTACGTGCTCGCCGCGATCTTGGCATGGCGTCCGGGCGGCGGGTCGCCACGCCCCATCCTGTACGCGTCCGGCTTCCTCGTGCTCGCCTCGGGGCAGGTGGTCCTTGGCATTGCGCACATACCGTCGCTCCATGTCCCCCTGGGCATCCTGATGTTCGGCCTGAGCGTGCTGGCATTGGGCCAGGCGTTGTCCACCGCCCCGGGCGTCAACCCACTGCGACGTACCCCGTGACGCCTACCAGGCACTGAGGCCCGCTGACCCGACAGTCGGCGGGCCTCCGCCGTGCTCATCGCTCCCCACACCCTTGGACACCGGACCAAGTGGGCGCGACCGCGCCGGAGGCCGCGGGCATCATCCGCAGTGACTTCCAGCGCGGCTTCATCAAGGCCGAGGTGGTCTCCTACGCCGACCTGGTCCAGGCCCGAGCGATGGTCCGGCGTCTTTCGCGGCGAACGGATGGAACGGCGATGGCGGGCGCTTCCAGCCGATTGCGGCAGTGCTTGCCATCGTGCTGTTCGTGTGCTTCCTGATCTTGTTTGCAGTCTTCTGGGAGGAGGCAACAGCGATTAAGCCCTGTCCCACGCGAGCGCTGGGGTACAGCCGGGGCACAAGGTCCCGAAGCTACCGGCCTACTGTTCCACTTCAACGTCTGATTGCGGCCCGTTCCGGCAGGTCAGGCGGTTGGACCGCTCTGGGGGCGCCGATCGGCAGCCGGCGTGAACTGCGTCGAATGCTCGCGGATGGCAGTCGCCACCACCTGGGGTAGCGGGACGGTCCGGCGTGACCGGCGAGTCTTCGGCTCGGTGCGCACCTTGGACTGCGGCGCGAACTGCCATTCGATCCAGGCGAGTTTCGCCGGCCAGTCAACCTTCGGGCTGTACCCGTCGTCCTTGCTGGGGACGGAAGGAGATCGGGTGCGGCGGAAGAAACGCTTCGACGGGTTGGACGTCCTCGTCGCCGAACGCGGCGGTGCGCTCCTCGCGACGGCGGTACTGCTGACCGGCAGCCGGGTCGCTGGGGAGGACCTGTTGCAGGTGGCGCTGGAGCGGCTGATGCGGAACTGGAGCCGGGTACAGGGCGACAAGGAGGGGTACCTGCGTCGCACGTTGTACCACCTTGCGGTTGACCGGTGGCGGCTCCGCAGGCGCCGGCCGGAGGTGTTGGCCGAGATCGAGCCGCCGGGCCAGGCGGACGGTACCGAGGCGCTGCACCTCCGGCAGGCACTCATCCAGGCGCTGGCCATGCTGCCGCCGCGGCAACGGGCCGTGCTGGTGCTCCGCTACTGGGAGCAGTTCAGCGAATCCGAAGCCGCCGAGCTGCTCGGCTGCTCGGTCGGCACCGTCAAGTCGACCGCCTCCCGAGGGCTGGCCCGGCTACGCGAGCTCACGGCCGCCTGGGCGCTCGAAGACGCAGGCATGAACGGAGTGGGTAGATGACCATTGACCTGGAAGATCAGCTGACCGTCGGGATGCGGGACGAGGTCGCCGGCTTGGCGTTCACCCGTGACGTACTGGGGGAGGCCACCCGACGGCACCGGCGGCGCACCGCCTGGCACCGCACCGCGTACGCCGCCGGCGTCGTCGGTGTGGCCGGGGCGCTTGCCGCGGCCATGACGGTGGGCACCGGCGGCACGGCAGTCTCGCCCGGGCCGGTTGCCGAGCGGCCCACGGCGACGACGGTCGACACGCCGCAGCTGCGGCTGGCCGCAGCTGCCGCGGCCAGCGAGAACATCAGTTGGCGGGTGAAGGTCACGACCACCGTGAAGGACAAGCTCCCGCCGAGGAATGAACTGCCCGAGCCGGTGAGCGCGAGTTGGGTCACGAAGGGAGCCTTCGATCCGGCGACGGCCACCGGCTACCTGGACTCGCCGTACACCGGTCTGCGTCCCGTGGTCGCCGCGGGTTTCGAACATGAGCGGCTGGTCAACGGCGTCCGGTACATCGGTACCCGGGATGGCTCCGCGCCTGACAACGGCAAGATCGTTTGGAGTCGATACCCGGGCCAGCAGAACAACCTGGACTACGACCTCGCGTTGGGCGGTGGCCTGACCGCTTCGGCGGATCCGCAGGAGCTGTTCCGTGCCCTGCAGCGGGTCGGGGCCAAGGTCACCGAGACCCCCGATGGCGCTTACCACTTCGACGTTCAGGTGAAGGACGTTCCCTCGCGGGGCGCCGTCGACCGTCTCGTGGGCGAGGTGACGCTCGGCGCGGACAAGCGGATCGCGAGGGTGGCCTACGACCGTACGGTCTCCGTCACCAGAGGCGAGGTCCACACCTACCACCTGCACGTGGTCACCGAACTGTCCGACTACGGCACGCCGGTGAAGGTCGAGCCGCCGGCCCACTTCCATACGTGGCCGTCCAAGTAACTAACTCGGGACGAATCGCCTCGGCGATGACGACGGCCGTACCCGCAGCGAGCGACCGAGCGCCCGGAGATGCGGTCCTCAGCGTCCGGCGACTGGCGGTGGCACGCCGGCCCCGGGCTCCACTGGATGCGTTACGGATCAAGGTCGGATGATCCGTAACGCATCCGGCTGGACGATCTTGTTGCCTCCGGATTGGCGGCCCACATCTGGTTCAGGCCGCCTGCCCGCCCAGGTGCGGATCTTCCCGGCCGACTTCGTGGTGTGCTGAACGTTCTCGGCTCATGAGGGCCGCCCGCCGAACTGCCAGTCGTGGACCTCGATGTCGGCGTACCGGTCCGGGTTGAGGACGGCGCGTGCGGTGTCCTGGTCGGGCGACCTGAGCAGCACCGCCGTACCCAGCCAGGTAGTGCCGTTGTCGGAGAGCAGCGGCCCGTACACGATCAGCTCGTCCCGGTCGGGCGGCACGGCGAGATCAGCGGCCTCCCCCGAGCCGAGGCCGAGCACCAGGTACCGGTTGCCACCGGTCCGGCCACCGGGAAAATCCCACATCGTGCGCCCCAGCATGTTGCGCCACCGGCGCAGCAACACGTCCCGGTACACGCCGGCCTGGTAATTGGGCTCGTCGAGGGCGAACGCGCGGGCGGCGGCGAGATCCGGCAGGTCGACGATGTGAAGACTGCCGGTGGGGGTGTCGCCGTCGCTGGCGAAGGTCGGGCCGCGGGCGATCATCTGTGACGCGTAGCGGTCCATGTAGGACCAGTGCTCCTCCAGCAGGTCCTTGCGCAGCGGGACGGAACCGGGCCGGTCGCGGTGGTAGCAGAAGAACATGGCCTCAGTGTCACGCATCATGTGAAGCCAACCTGTAATGCATCAACCGGTACGACAACACCGTCCCCTTGAATGTCCCCTTGAATGTCGGGTCTCAGGACCTCCGTGACAGATCAGTCTCGGGACCTGCGTGACACGTCCGGCTAGACGATCTTGCCCTGGTTGCGGTGTGGGCTCTTACTGTGCTGGGTTGAGCCGGGCTCGAATAGCGGCGAGGGCTTCGCCGGGTTCGGTGGTGTCGACCCGGTCATCGGCTTCGACGGTGAACGGTGCTTGTCCGTCTGGGCCGGTGTCGACCTGCACGATGTCGCGGGTCTGCCCGAGACCGAGGAAGTAGACGTTGTTGTCGTCGCCGGGTTGGGTCTTGTCGAGTCGTTCCACCCACAAGCCGGGGTGTTGCTGGCGAAGCGTGTCGAGCAGCTCGTCAAGCGGGCCGCCGGTGCGGTCTGTGGCCTGCCAGACACGGGTGGGGAACGGTTGGAACGGTTGACTGGGCACCGAGTCAGCATGGCATCAACCCCGGATTGTGCTTCACCCCGGTGATCTCCACGAAGACTCGGCGGTCTGTCACGCAGGTCCTGATACCGATCTGTCACCCAGGTCCCGAGACCGGACAGAATATCCCCTTGAATCCGCGTTCAAGCTTCTGCACGTCTTTTAAGGCGGCCCGACAAGCGGACCACACGCGCCGCCGCCGGGGCGTGGCCTGCACTCCGCTGTCGCTCCGTGCCGGCCACGCAAGATGCCCGGCGGCATGCGCGGAGATTGGGAAGCCCGGAGGCCGGCCGCATCAGCGAGCTGGCGGTGGTCGCGGGGTTGCCTGCTTCAGTACCGGACGACGGCGAACACTATCGGCGGCGTGTTCCCGCAAGCCAGGCGGTTGGCTACGTCCGTTTCGAGAGCCGACGGAACGGAAAGTGGCCCCTATTTCGTGCGCTCAGGGTGCATGTCGCCCGGCGTCACCGGGCGGCCAGGGACGGTCATGCACAACTGTCCCGGCTCAGCACCGCACACCGGGCAGGGGCGGTACGACTCGACGGAGCCCGGATCGAGGCCCCTCGCCTGGGCCGCTCGGGCGATGTCATCGGCCGCCTGGTGCAGCTCAAGGTCCCGATGTCTCACGGCAGCCTTGTGGATTCGCTGGAGCGCGCTTCGCGCCAGCTCCCCTGGGTCAGTCATCCGACTGACCTTCCCGCCGTGCGCGCTGTCACACGCACACCTGTTGGCCTGCGGAAACGCGCGGTGCCGGCCTTCTTCAGCATGTCGAAGCACTACTGCTCGCAGCACCGACGCGCGAGGTGAACGGTGATGTCGGCGGCAATCTCGACCGTCTCGGGCAGGACCTGCATGATCTGACCGAATACCTGCTCCCGCTCCAGGGTCGGCATTTCGAGATAAGCCGAAATGGTCGAGAGATGGCCGACGTAGTCGCGCGCACTCATCGTCGCCCGCCGCACGATCACGGACTGCCGAACATCGGCGAACCACTCAGACCGGCGGAGCTCCGTACCCGGCCACTGCATGTCATGTCCCGGAGGCGTCCCATCTGGAGACATCCTCGCTCTCCAAGAACGGTGCCCGGGCCGCGCGAACAGCTTCTTCCACAGCCGGATCGGCCAGCTGGAGTGGTCCACCGAACGAGGCGAACACGCCACCCGGCTCCAGCAGCGCGGCCATGCGCGACCACCGGCCCTCCGGATTCGTCCAATGCAGCGCCGCTGCCGCATACACCAGCCCGTAGCGCTCGCCCGGTCGCAAGTCCTCGACCGCGGCTTGCACGGTCCTGACGTTTGCTGCCACGTGCTTTCGCAGCTCGGCGAGCATGGCCCCGTCAGGCTCGGTCGCGGTGACCGTGAGCCCTCGTTCAGCGAACAGACGGGTTGCTTTGCCGGTCCCGGCGCCAATCTCCAGGGCAGTCCGGACCGGTTGACCCGCGTACGTCATCACCATGTCGAAGAGTTCCACGGGATAACCCAGCCGGAACCGTTCGTATGCTTCCGCCACCACTCCGAAGCTCAGTGCGCGACGAGACATGGCGAGCATCCTGACACGATCTGCGCCGTCGATGCCCGGACTTTCCGCGCGCCCCAGCCGCCCAGGTCGGCACAGGTGACGGGAGGGCCGCCCGAGTTCCGCCTCAACGTCCGATTCCGGCCCCGTCCCCTGGTCTGGCGGGCTGGGCGGGATGGTCGGTCTGCCCGCCGACGTGGGGCAGGCCAGCCCGACGCTGATGAATGGCTGCTGTCCCATCGGGTACGCGGACTGCGGTACGCGAAGGATCCGGTGCGGAAACGCGCACGACTGATCTGACGTACGCGAGAGGGGATGCCGGCGATGAAGGACAGGATCCTGAAGGGGTTGCGGAGGAAGGCGAGCGCGATCGTGGTGCGCCGCCGAGCCAAGGATTCCGTGATCAGCAAGCCGACCGGCGCCAGAAGGCCCGGCAGGCGTTTCCAGTGACAGCGCGACCGGCCGGGGGCTGAATGGCCACCCGGCCGGTGGCGAGGAACTGTCCTCCCCGGTCCGCCGTTGACCATGTCGATGACGGAGTGCGTACCCGAGTGCGGTTGCGCGGCGAACAGCGAGCCCGGGTCGACCGGTCGGGTCGCCGCTGCGCGGCTCGCCAATCGTCCAGCAGGAAATCGTTGATTCCGCTGTCGTCGTGCGCGGGATCGAGTGTCGCGCGGAACTCGTCCTCGGTCAGGGCGTACGTCGGGCCCGGCTCCTCGCGGTGGTACGCGCCCCGGTCGTACACGTCCTGACGTAGCTGCCGGAGCGCAGCGGCGACGTCCGGCTGGTAGGCGACGCTGTACGACCAGCCCGAAGCGCCCACGTCTCAACCTCTCGACCGTTACCCGGACTCGCGATCTCCCGAAGGTCGACCCGACCGTAGTGGGGCGGTCGGACAGGCCGTCGGGGGTCGCCGCCCCGCAGACCGAGTCGATCCCAGCCGGTCAGGATGCGCAGCGGTCGAAGCGTTCGTCCACCCCTCGTCCGGCGAGCCGTCGAACGTCAGCAGCGCGAACCCGCGTCCCGTGGTCGACCAGTAGGGCGTCGCCGAACGCGTACCGGTCGGGCGACCCGTGGTCCCGGGCGGGGCCGGCCTCGCGGACGCCGAGGTCGAGCCGTACCCATCGCTCGTCCTCGTCGGCGAGCCGCCAGGTGCCGGCTGGCGGCCGTGGGTCGGCGACCGGCGAAGTAGGTCCCGTCGCACCTCGGCTCCGCGGTGGAACGCCACCAGCAGCGCGCCGCCGGGCCGCAGCACCCGCCGCATCTCGACGAAGGCCGGCCGCAGCTCCGCGCGTCGCAATGGATGGCCGAGTACAGCGCGACCGCCGCGCCGAACTCACCGTCCGCCGCCGGCAGGCTCAGCAGGTCGCCCTCGCGGAACTTCAGCCGGCGGGCGACGGCGGGTCGACCCACTGGGTCATGTCAACGAGCACGTCGCAGTAGTCGTCGGGTACGTCGATCCGCGGTTGGATCGGCAGGTCACCGACCCGGATGAGGGATTCGAGTTCCTGGGGCAGGCTCGCGGCGGTCCCCCGGATGGCGTGGCCGTTGGCGTGCCTGAGTGGAAAGTCGATGCCGTAGGTCGTGCCGTCCTCGGCGGCCCTGAGGTACGACCGGCACCGCTGGCCGGCCTGGAGCATGAATCCGGTGAACGTGAAGACCTCGGCGAACCACGGTGGATCACCGCCGTAGGCGAGCATGGCGAACAGCCGGGCAAGGCCGTGCTCGGGACCGACCCGCCCGGCCAGCGCGGCGATCTCCGCCGGCGATACCGGGACGATCGCGTTGTGGTGACTGTCCCGGGTGAGCGACGGGTTGCTGCGGTGCCGCTCGAAGTCGGCCGTGAGGACAGTGCGGACATGGTCGACTGCCGCCTCCGCGCGCAGTACCTCGCCGTTGTCGGCCAAACTCTCCAGCGCGAACTCGGCGGCGACCCCAGGTCCGGCGTCGCCGGCCCACAGCGCGATTCTCGTGTGCCCGTCGTCCGCGCGGACGATGCCCCTGACCGTGGGACCACCTGGGGACGCCGTCACCAGAAGCGGCAGCGTGCTCCGCAGTATGAACTGGTGGACGGCGTCCCTCAGGCTGTTCGCCATTCTCTGGCAACTCCTCGATTCGGTTCCGAGCTAGGACGGAACCTTGTTGACCCAGTCGGGGCACTTGTTCTCGCCCTGGCAGTACGCGGTGATCACGCCGACCGGTTTGCCGTCGGGAGTCTCGTAGGCGTAATCGCTGCTGTGGCGTGCGTTTTGCGTGATGACCCGGACGATTTTGTGGATCGCGCCGTTGCCCGTGTTCACCACGTAGGCGATGTACTCGATCCGGTTGCCGTTTATCTTGTCCGGCTTGGTCGTCTTGAAGGCGGCCTCCAGGGGAGCGAAACTCCGGAGATTGTGCCGAACGGCGTAGTGATTGTATCCGAGCGCGCCGTTGCCCAGCCGGACCGGCACGGTCCGGTTGGACCGGTCCCGGTACTCCTTCAAGATGATCCACCACTCGGCCGGCTTGCCGCCGCCCGGATCCATCTCGATCGCAGGGGCGGCGCCGGACGCCTGCCTGTCGCTCGTGGCGACCGTGACCCTGGCCTCGTCCGCCAGCTCGGACACCTTCGGCGGCACCGTGGACGGCACGCCCCACTGCTGCTCGTACTGCTCGGGTGAGAGGAAGGTGACGGACGCTGTGGCCGGCTGGTCGGTGCCTTCCGGCGCCGCGTGGGCGGCGGTGGCGCCGGTTGCCAGGACGCCGACGACGGTGGCCGCCGCCACGACTTCCCGCACTGTGGCCGACGACTTCTTCTTTTCTCTACTGCGCAAAGCGCCTCCCCGTGATTTCCAGTTCCGATCTGGTAGGAGGCTAGTCGAATGTGGATGACGACGAACGTCTATGTGCCTGTGAGAAGATCCACATAAGCATCGGACTTGTCGATATTTTCCCCTGCAAATGCCGGCGCGAAGTTTTTGGATCAGCTGATGTAGTGCAGGATCACGTTGTGCACGTGGTGGCTCTTCTGCGCGCCCCGGAACTCCACCTCGTAGGTGTGTGTGCCGACGTGGACGGCGATCGCTCCGGTGGAGAAGAACGAGCCACCCCACGACTTGTTGCTCACCACGCTCACGCTGGTGATCTTCGAGTACGGGATGCTGGTGATGGCGTACCGCTTGCCGATGAACGACCGGTCCTGAATGATCACGCGCCGGTCGGTGAGCCCGATGAACCCGGTGCCGGTGCCGACGGCGTCGTAGACGGCGATGATCTGCTCTCCGTCGAGCAGTCCACTCTGGATCTGCTGGAACTGCTCCTTGCGGTCGTACGTCGCATTGGCCATGGATCCCACGGTAGGAAGCGGACGCCACCGGCCGAATCGACTAGTGTGCACGCCGCACGGGGGATGCGGGGGAAGGGACCGGACATGACCACGGACGACACCAGGGCGAGGCAACCGACGTCGCCCGGCCTCGCCGAGCCGGCCGCGGGTGAGTGGGAGCCGTGGGCGGGGCCCCGGCCGCGTGGGCGGATGAACCGCCTGGCGGTCGCCGCCTTCGTCCTCGGCCTGCTCGGCGGGGTGCTGGGGGCGGTGGCCGGGGTGGTCGCGCTGCACCGGATCAGGCGGACCGGGGAGCGGGGCCGGGGTCTGGCGGTCGCCGGCCTGGTGCTCTGCGGCGTCTGGGCGCTGGCGCTGGTGCTGGTCCTCACCGGGGTGGTGTCCCGGCCCGACCCGGCGGTCGGCGTCCGGGGGCTGCGGGCGGGTGACTGCTTCCGCGTCGACGACACCCCCACGGGTACGCGCACCGCGCCGGAGGAGGTCACCACGGTGCCCTGCACCGCGCCGCACGACGCGGAGCTGGTCGACCGCCTGCCCGCCTACGTTCGGCACGCCGGCGAGGCGTACCCGGGTACGGCCGCGCTGTCGGCGCAGGCCGAGGCGGCCTGCCGGCAGCAGCAGCGCAGCTACGTCCTCGACCCGCTCTCGCTCCCGCCGGACGTGCGGCTGCGCTGGTACGTCCCGTCGCGGGTCGAGTGGCCGACCTATCCGCAGATCACCTGCTATCTGGCCGCCGGGTCGACGCCGTTGACCCGGCAGCTGCGCCAGGACGCCACGGTGGTCCGCCCCGAGCAGTTGGCCTACCTGATGGCGACCCGCGAGCTCGACGAGGCCCGGGCCGTCCTCGCCGCCCAGGGCCCGACCGCCGCGCCGGCCGAGCTGCGCGCCATGGTGGCCCGGACGGCGACGGCCAACGGCCGGTTCTGGCTCGCGCTCAGCGCCCAGGCGTGGCCGGCGCAGGTCAAGGAGCCGATGGAGAAGCTGATCGCCGAGGCGCAGGAGGCCGCGGCGTACTGGCGGGACGCCGAGAAGGCCGCCGACCGTGACCAGACGCTCCGGCTGGTGGCGCAGGCCGAGCAGCGCCGCGAGCCGCAGACGGAGCTGGCCGTACGCCGGGCCCTGGGTCTGTCCACCGTGCAGGGCGAACCGGCGCGCTGACACGCGCGAGCCCCGCCGGTCGCGTCGGGGACGCGGCGCGGCGGGGCCGCGGAGGTGCGGTCGTCAGTGGTTGGTGCGCGGGTCGTCGTCGCGGCTGCGGCTGCCCGACTTCGCCAGGCCCCGGCTGACCAGGTAACCGATGGTCAGCAGGGTGATGTACCACCAGGCCTTGTCGGCGGCGAAGTAGTCCCCGCCGTTGTTGGCGGCGCCGTCGCCGACGGCGTTCGAGGCGATCAGCACGCCGATCACAGAGAGCAGGTAGACGGCGAGCTCGGTGGTCTTCCACGAGGGCTTGGTCTCGTCGCCGTGCCGACGGGCGACCCGCACGTCGTGGTGGCCGAGGTGGTCACCGTGGTGGTCGACGCCGTGGGTGGTGACGTTGGTGCCGGTGGGCGTGGTCATGTCAGCTCCAAAGGGGATAACTTCGTGTGGGTTAGTCCTCTACGGGCCTTTTCAGCCTGCCCGTGCCGAAGCTTGTACCCTGGGCGACTTCACGGAAACGACAGATTTTCAGGAAAGTCTCAGGAGGGGACGACGGACCGTCGCCGACCGGCCACTCGGCCGGCCCGGTCCCGCACGTTCCGGCGAGGCCGGGCGGCACCGGCGAGCCCTAGGCTGGGAGCGACGCCGCCGATCACCCCGGCGGTGGGGGACGGGGGCCGACGATGGAGACGTGCCACCAGGCTGCGGCCTCGACGGGTGCCGCTCAGGAGGCGGTGACTGCCCGGTACGCGTCCTCGATGCGGGCCGCCAGCAGGACCTCGCCCTCGGTCAGCGGCTCACCGTCACCGTGCCCGACCCGGATCTGGGTCTTCTCGTCCCGGCGACTGATCTCGGGACGTAGCCGGAGCGCGTCCGCGACCACCTTGACCCGTTCGGTCAGCGCCGCGTGCTGGGTGTCGTCCATCACGAGGGTCCGCCGGATCTGCTCACCCTCGCGGGTCCACCCGGTGAGGAGCGTCAGCGCGTCGCTGAGGTAGTCGTGCTTCGACCGGCTGTTGAACAGCCCGCGCATCACCGCACCTCCCAGGCGTCGTTGCCGGCTTGTGGCCAAATCGTCGCCGTCCCGTGTCCTCGCGATGTCCCTAGTCTGTCGTCAGTGGGACGGTGTGTCCACGCCCACACTTCCGTGTTCTGCTGACCTACCGGTCGGGGACGGTACCCAAACCGACGATTGATCTGGCACGCTGGACGCCCGTGCGGACCGAACGGGTAGGCGGAAGCGGACAGGCCGAGCGGCGCGAGCCGAAGGTGGTCGTCGGGGCGGCAATCATCCGCGACGGGCGGGTGCTGGCCTGCGCGCGGTCCGCGCCGCCGGAGGTGGCCGGGATGTACGAGTTCCCCGGCGGCAAGGTCGAGCCGGGCGAGAGCGAGACCGCCGCGCTGGCCCGTGAGTGCGCCGAGGAGTTGGCCGTACGCGTCGAGATCGGCGACCGCGTGGGGCGCGACGTCCGGATGGCCCACGGCCGCTCGGTGCTCAAGGTGTACGCGGCCCGGCTCCTGCACGACGACCAGCCGAAGGCGCTGGAGCACCAGGCCATGCGCTGGCTCTCCGCCGCCGAGCTGGACACCGTCACCTGGCTCCCCGCCGACGTTCCCATCGTGGCCGCCCTCCGCCCCCTCCTGCTGACCGCCCCCTGACCCCCGGGGTCCGCCCGGCGAAGTTGTCGCCCCGACACGCCGACCCGGGCGACAGCTTCGTGATCAACGAGCTGGACGACCCCGGGGGAAAGCGACAGGGGGGCGAAAAGGGGACGGGGGCCGGCGGCTGTCGCCGCGGCCCCCGTCGATGCTCGTCCTGATCAGTGCTTCTCGTCCTGGCTCGGGTGAGCGAAGTTGAGGTGCTCCGGCGGCAGCGGGAAGGTGACGTCGTCGCCGAACGGCGACGGTGCCGCCGCCCGGTCGAAGGTCAGCTCCGTAAGCGGCAGCCGGCCGGTGGCGTCGACCGCCGGGGCGGTCGGGTGCGGGACCTCGCGGTGCCAGTTCACACCCTGCTGGGCCTGCACCTCGGCGAGCGGATCGTGCGAACCCCCCGCGTGCGAGTGGACCCCAGCCTGACGAGCGCCGCTGTGCACCGCGGACTCCTTCCCCGCGCTGCCCGCGGTGCTCTGGGGCGTGTCACCCCGACGGAAGATCTTGCTACCAAGCCACACGAGGGGATCGTACCTGCGGTCGACGACCCGCTCCTTCATGGGGATGATCCCGTTGTCGGTGATCTTGATGTGCTCGGGGCAGACCTCGGTGCAGCACTTGGTGATGTTGCAGAAGCCGAGGCCCTGCTCGGCCTGCGCGTAATCCTTGCGGTCCGTCTTCGCGTCCAGTGGGTGCATGTCCAGCTCCGCCGCCCGGATGAAGAACCGGGGGCCGGCGAAGGCCTGCTTGTTCTCCTCGTGGTCGCGGATCACGTGGCAGACGGTCTGGCACAGGAAGCACTCGATGCACTTGCGGAACTCCTGCGAGCGCTCCACGTCGACCTGCTGCATCCGGTAGTCCCCGGGCGCCACGTCGGCCGGCGGCGCGAAGGCCGGCATCTCCCGGGCCTTCTCGTAGTTGAACGAGACGTCGGTGACCAGGTCCCGGATGACCGGGAAGGTGCGCAACGGGGTGACCGTGACCGTCTCGGCCTCCTCGAAGGTCGACATCCGGGTCATGCAGCTCAGCCGTGGCTTGCCGTTGATCTCCATCGAGCAGGAGCCGCACTTGCCCGCCTTGCAGTTCCACCGGCAGGCGAGGTCGGGCGCGTCGGTGGCCTGGAGCCGGTGGATGACGTCGAGGACCACCTCCCCCTCGTTCACCTCGACCGTGTAGTCCTGCAGGTCGCCGCCGGTCTCGTCGCCCCGCCAGATCCGGAACTGTCGCTTGTTGCCCATTACTTGCCCGCCTCCTCAGCGAGGGCGTCGAACTCCGCGAGCTCCTCGTCGGTCAGGTACTTGGCCAGCTCGGCACGGTCGAAGAGGCCGATCAGCTCCGGCCGCATCGTCGGCAGCGGCTTGTGGTCCAGGCGTACGGTGTCGCCGTCCAGCGAGCAGACCAGGTTGACCCGCCGCCACTTCGGCTCCATCGCCGGGAAGTCCTCCCGGGTGTGCCCGCCGCGGGACTCCTGCCGCTCCAGCGCCGCCTTCGCGGTGCACTCCGACACCACCAGCATGTTGCGCAGGTCCAGGGCCAGGTGCCAGCCCGGGTTGTAGCGCCGGCCGCCGCTGGCGCTGACCTTGGCCACCCGCTCGCGCAGCTCCGCCAGCCGGCGCAGCGCGTCGATCAGCTCACCCTCCCGCCGGATGATCCCGACCAGGTCCCCCATCACCGCCTGGAGGTCCTGCTGGAGGGTGTACGGGCTCTCACCGGTGTCCCGCTGCAGGGGCGCCAGCGCCGTCTCCACCGCCGCCTCCACCGCGCCGATCGACACCTTCGGCCGCGCGCCGAGCTGGTCGGCGTACGACGCCGCGTGCCCGCCGGCCCGCTTGCCGAAGACCAGCAGGTCGGACAGGGAGTTGCCGCCGAGCCGGTTCGAGCCGTGCATGCCCCCGGAGACCTCACCCGCGGCGAAGAGCCCGCGCACGATGCCGTACGCGGCGCCCGAGTCCGGGTCCACCTCCACGCCACCCATCACGTAGTGACACGTCGGGCCGACCTCCATCGGCTCGGCGGTGATGTCGACGTCGGCCAGCTCCTTGAACTGGTGGTACATCGACGGCAGCCGGCGACGGATCTCCTCCGCCGAGCGGCGGGAGGCGATGTCCAGGTAGACGCCGCCCGCGGGCGTACCCCGGCCGGCCTTGACCTCGCTGTTGATCGCGCGGGCGACCTCGTCGCGGGGGAGCAGCTCCGGCGGGCGCCGGTTGTTGTCCGGGTCGGTGTACCAGCGGTCCGCCTCCTCCTCGGTCTCCGCGTACTGCTTGCGGAAGACGTCGGGGACGTAGTCGAACATGAACCGCTTGCCCTCGGAGTTCTTCAGCACGCCGCCGTCGCCGCGCACCGACTCGGTGACCAGGATGCCCTTCACCGAGGGCGGCCAGACCATGCCGGTGGGGTGGAACTGGAGGAACTCCATGTTGATCAGCGTCGCCCCGGCGCGCAGCGCCAGCGCGTGACCGTCCCCGGTGTACTCCCAGGAGTTCGAGGTGACCTTGTAGGACCGGCCGACGCCGCCGGTGGCCAGCACCACCGCCGGCGCCTCGAAGAGGACGAACTCGCCGGACTCCCGGTAGTAGCCGAACGCGCCGGCGATCCGGTCACCGTCGAGCAGCAGCTCCGTGATCGTGGTCTCGGAGAAGACCTTGATCCGGGCCTCGTAGTCGCCGTGGTCGCGCTTGTCCTCCTGCTGAAGGGAGACGATCTTCTGCTGGAGGGTGCGGATCAGCTCCAGGCCGGTGCGGTCGCCGACGTGCGCCAGCCGCGGGTACTCGTGACCGCCGAAGTTGCGCTGGGAGATCTTCCCGTCCTTGGTGCGGTCGAAGAGCGCCCCGTAGGTCTCCAGCTCCCAGATCCGCTGCGGCGACTCCTTCGCGTGCAGCTCGGCCATCCGGAAGTTGTTGAGGAACTTGCCGCCGCGCATGGTGTCGCGGAAGTGGACCTGCCAGTTGTCCCGGTTGTTCACGTTCCCCATGGCGGCCGCCGCGCCGCCCTCGGCCATCACGGTGTGCGCCTTGCCGAAGAGCGACTTGGAGATGATCGCCGTCTTCTTGCCCGCCAGCCGGGCCTCGATCGCCGCGCGCAGGCCGGCGCCGCCGGCCCCGATCACGACGACGTCGTAGTGGTGTCGTTCGATTCGCGTCTCAGTCATGTCCCGGGCCTTCAGTTGATGAACCGCAGATCGTTGAACCACCCGGCCGCGACCGCCATCACGTAGAAGTCGGTGAGCGCGAGGGTGCCGAGGGTGATCCAGGCGAGCTGCATGTGCCGGACGTTCAGGGCGGAGATGAAGGTCCAGGCCTTGTAACGCATCGGAGCCTTCGAGAAGTGCTTGAGCCGGCCGCCGATGATGTGCCGGCAGGAGTGGCAGGAGATGGTGTACGCCCACAGCATCACCACGTTGCCGAGCAGGATGATGTTGCCCAGCCCGAAGCCGAAGCCCTTCGGCGAGTGGAAGGCCAGGATCGCGTCCCAGGTGTTGATCAGCGAGATGATCGCGGCGGCGTAGAAGAAGTAGCGGTGCAGGTTCTGCCCGAGCAGCGGGAACCGCGTCTCGCCGCTGTACGCCTTGTGCCCGTCGGGCACCGCGCACGCCGGCGGCGACAGCCAGAACGAGCGGTAGTACGCCTTGCGGTAGTAGTAGCAGGTCAACCGGAACAACAGCAGGAACGGCAGGGTCAGCGCGGCGTCCGGGACGATCCACCAGCCGGGCAGGAACCGGCCGAAGTGCGAGGCACCCTCGATGCACCGGTCGGTCACGCACGGGGAGTAGAACGGGGTCAGGTAGTGGTACGCGTCGACCCAGTACCAGTCGTGCATGAAGACCCGGACCGTCGCGTACGCGACCCAGGCGCTGAGCCCGAGGAAGGTGAGCAGTGGGGCGAGCCACCATCGGTCGGTCCGCAACGTCTTCGCCGCGATGGCGGCGCGCGCCCGCGCCCCCAGCGGCTTCGTTGCCGTTGATGTCATTCGAGTCGTCTCCCTGACGGGGCCCTCGCGGGCGGCGGATCACGTTCCGTTCGGTCAGCGGACCGGTGGGACTGGGGTCCACTGCCACGTCTTTGCGCACACCAACGACCGCACCGGCGTGACGGCGCAGCTAAGTGACACACGTTACGCCGATCTCCACGGCCCGGCCGCGCAACGCAGTGTCCCGTGTGTCCCGCAGGTTGGAAAGACCCGGAGCATGATCAATGTCCGTCAACCGGGAAAGATCGTCTCCGGTTGACGCCGGACGGTCAGCCGGAGACCCCGCCGATGGTCCTGCCGGCCAACGCGGTCACCGCGTGCCGCTCCGACTCCAGGCAGGATTCCACCAGATCCGCCATGGCGGCGAAGAGCTCCTGCCGGCCGACCGCCCCGAGCTGGTCCTCGGCGGTGAACTCCTCGGCGAGTTCGGCCAGGCGCCGGGTCAGCTCCCGGATCTCGGCCTCGGCGTCGCGCCCCCGGCTGAAGACCAGCGCCATGCGCTGCTCGGCCACCTCGGTGTACGCGCCGAGTCCCTGCACCGTGTCCAGGGCGAGTGCCGCGAGGCGCGACCACTGTTCACCGGAGTGGCGAAACAGCGCTGCGGCCTCGGTGAGCCGGTCGCCGACCAGGGGTGCGGCCTCGTCGAGGAAGTCGGCGTAGACCGGCCGGGTGGCGCCGGGCGCGGTGTACTCCACCTCCAGGCACTCGTACAACCGGCGCACCCCGTGGAAGAAGGGCACCGGGGCTCCGAAGCGCCGGGTCCAACCGGTTCTGGTGCGGGTGTCGCGCAACTGGTGGGCGAGCTTCGCCATGCCGCTGAAGCCGAAGTTGGTGTCGAAGCTGTTGTGGAGGACCGGACCGGTCAGGTGTGCGACGGTGGTGGCGACGGCGTCGCGGATCGCGGTCGGCAGGTCGGTCCGCTGGCGGCTGGCGGTGACCGTGACGGCCTGGTGGCGCCCCTTGCGGTGGGCCGACCAGGCGGCGGCGAACGCCTGCACCGGGAGTTGGCGGGGGTGCGGCCCCTCGTCGTCCAGGTGGAGGACATCCCCGTCGACGCCGGCGACCACCACCGGATAGGGGTCGTTGCCGGGCCCCGGCTCCAGCCCGTGCCACGGGAGTCGACTGCGGTCCACGGTGGCGAAGACGGGTCGGCCTCCGCCCAGCGCCGTCCGGAGCCGGTCGATCGCCGGTCCCGCCTTCGAGCTGTGTTCCTCGACGTACGGCAGGCCCAGCCGGTCCAGCGCGGCCGGTACCCAGGGCTGTGGATGGTGCTGGGCCACGATGGTCAGCAACGGGGGCAGATCGCGGTACTCGAACACCGCGTACATGAATCCCACACCGCCGCCGAGCCCGGCGAGCATGGCCTCGGTGTACGGGGCGTCGGTGTGCGGCGCGCGCACCCCCTGTGCCGCCAGCACGTGGGCGAGCAGCCCCGACTCGCGGTGCTGGCGGGGACCGAAGGTGCGGTAGCCGGGCACGAGGCCCGGCGGGAGCACCCGGTCCGCCGACGGCTCGGCGTGGGCCAGCACCTGGCGGCGGGCGGTGGTCCAGCTCTCGCCGGTGGCCGCCATGCGGGCCCGTACCCGCTGCTTGAGCTTCTTCTGTTCGGTCATGAGCTACGCCTTCTGGACAGCGCGACCGCCGTACCCCACGCCGGCGTCGCGTCCATCCGGCGGATCGGCCCGAACGACACGCGTCACTCGCGATGGCAACGGGCCACCTTCGCCCCCGCTCGGCCAGGCGGCGTGGGCGCCAGGTCAGGAGGTCCGGCACGCGAGCGTGCGCGCGACCCCGCTACCCGAGGGAAGCCGGAGGCGCCGCCGGTGAAGTTCCACGCCGCCAGGCGCAGCGCCGGCGCCTCCCACCAGACCCCGTCCAGCCGGTCCGGCTGGCGGACCGGCCGTCGGCCGAGGCCGAGCACCGCGCCCGGCGCCAGCGCCCGCGGGTACGACTCGGTGAACCGGAAGTCACGGACCGCCCGCGTCGGCACGCCGTCCTCGACCAACCACACCCCGTTGCGGGTCAGCCCCGTGATCACCAGGCTCTTCGGATCGAGCACCCGGGTGTACCAGAAGTCGCTGACCAGCAGCCCGCGCTCCATCCCGGCGACCAGCGCGGCAGTGTCCCCGTCCGCCACCGCCCCGGGGGTGACCTCGGCGCCGCCGTCGGGCCGCCCGCCCGGGCCGGTGGCGGCGAGCAGGCGGAGGTTGCGTGGGATCGGGCCGAAGGTGGAGGCGCCGACCATGCCGTGGCCGGTGGACCCGGTGCCCACCTCGGCGCCGCTGCGCCGGTCGTGCGCCACCGCGCGGGTCACCCCGGCCTCGACCAGCGTCAGCGCCCGCCGGGCGCTGCCCTCCAGGTCGTACGGGAGGGCGGAGGCGTGCAGCGGGTCGTCGACCAGGGTCACCGACGGGTCGAACTGGGCATTGCCCGGTTCGGCGAAGGACTGCCGCTCGGCGTACCGCTTGCCGTTGAAGCCGTACCAGGAGAAGTTCTGCAGCAGGTCGCCCACCGCGGCCGGCTCCAGCACCACCTCGTACCGGCCCGGGGGCAGCTCCACCGGGTCGGCGGCGGCGCGCGCCTTGCCGGCGGCCCGGGTGCCCAGCGCCGCCCCGTCGAGGTCGGCCAGGCGGTCGGCGCAGAGCCGCGCCACCCCGTCCGCGCCGCCGGCCCGGGCGATGCCGTCCATCGCCGCCTCGGTGGTGCGGCCCTGCGCGGTGTGGCCGGCGGAGTTGGCGAACGCCCCGGACCGGTACGACGTCCGGCAGTAGCCGGCCGCCTCCAGGCCGCCCACCGCGTCGACGAAGGCGCGGACCCGGTCCGCCCGCGCGTCCGGCTCGGCGTAGGCGGTGTCCTCGTCGAGCAGGCCGCTGGAGCGCACCGCCGTGGGCGGGGTCAACCCCGGCCAGGCCGGGTCCGGCGGGCAGAGCCGCGCCGCCGCCACCGTCCGCTCGACCAGCGCGTGCAGGCCGTCGGCGTCGACCAGGCTGCCACCGCCGGCGGCGGTCCGGCCGTCGACGTGCAGCCGCAGCCGCACCGAGACCCCGGACTCGGCCACGTTCTGGTGGATGAAGGAGTTGGCGAACCGGGTCAGCGCCAGGTCGTGCCGGGTCACCGCCACCTCGGCCTGCGCGTCGGGGCCGGCCAGCCGGCGGACCAGCTCCACCACCTGACCGGCGACGTCCAGCTCGGTCATGCACGCACCCCCACTCGGACGGAACGGAAGCGGGCCGGGGCGGCCGGGTGGCCCGTGTGGCCGACCTGGCCGGGCTGGCCCTTCCCGCAGTTGGGCGTGCCCCAGGCGACGGTCTCGGCGGAGAGCATGTCCATCGAGCGCCAGAAGAGTGGGCCGATGCCGGTGTAGGTGGGGTTGCGCAGCATCCGCCCGCGCCGGCCCTTCTTCACCTCCCAGCCGATCTCGCAGCCGAACTGGAAGTTGAGCCGCTTGTCGTCGATCGACCAGGAGCGGTTGACGTCCATCAGCACCCCGTCGTCGGTGGCGGCGATGATCTCGTCGAGCGTGTGCGGGCCGGGCTCCAGGCCCACGTTGGTCATCCGGACCATCGGCAGCCGGGCCCAGCCGTCGGCCCGTACGCTGCCGCCGTGGTCGAGACCGGCGACGGCGGCCGAGTCCCGACCGGCGAGCACGCCCACCCAGCGCCCCTCGCGGACCGCGTCCCGGCGGACCGCCGGGGAGCCCTCGTCGTCGAAGCCGAAGCTGCCCAGCGCGCCCGGGATGGTCGGGTCGATGGTGATGTTCATCAGCTCGGAGCCGTAGCGCAGCGAGCCGAGCTGGGCCAGGTCCAACCAGGACGTGCCGGCGAAGGCGGCCTCCCAGCCGAGGATGCGGTCCAGCTCGATGGCGTGGCCGACCGACTCGTGGATCTGCAACGCGAGCTGTTCGCCGCCGAGGATGAGGTCGGTCTCGCCGGCCGGGCACTCGGGCGCGGTGAGCAGCGCCCGGGACTCCTCGGCGATGCGCGCGGCGTGCGCGGGGAGGTCCAGCGACTCGACCAGTTCCCAGCCGGTGGTGCCGTACTGGCCCCGGTAGCTGGGGTAGGAGCGGCGCTGGGTCTCGCCGTCACCGATGGAGGTGGCCGAGATGCCGCCGCCGCACTCGCGGATGCGCTGGTCGATCCGGTGCCCCTCGCTGGAGACGAACCACTTGGCGGTGTCCCAGATCTGGTAGAGCCCCTCGGCCAGGTCGGCGCCGTGCTCCCGCATCGTCGCGGTGGCCCCGACCAGCAGGTCGCCCTTGTCGGAGAGGGCGACCCCGAGCGGGTCGACCCGGTACGACGAGGCCCAGCTCGCCACGGTCGCGTCGGTCGGCACCAGGTCGATCGGCGGGCCGGGCACCCGCGCGCTCGCGGCGGCGATCGCCGCGGCGCGCCGGCCGGCATCGCGGGCCGCGGCGTCGGACAGCTCGGGTACGGCGTGGAAGCCCCAGCTCGATCCGACCAGCGCCCGCACCCCCAGGCCGATGCTCTCGTCCTGGGTCAGCTCCTCGATGGCGCCGTTGCGGGCCGACATCGACTCGTAGCGGCGGTGCATCACCCGGGCGTCCGCGTACCGGGCGCCGGCGTCGAGGGCGGCCTGGACGGCGGCGGAGGCCGCGTCGAACTCGGTCATGCGCCCGACCCTAGGCGAGCCGGCCGACATCCGTCAGGGCAGTAGCTCCTCCGGCCTGATGGTGGCGCGAACCGGTTCGGTCAGCTCCAGCGTCTCGCCGACCTTGGCCACCGACTGCTCCACGTAGTGCCGGCTCTGCCGGCGATAAAGGTGCAGGGTGCCGTTCTCCTGCTCCACCAGGAGGTACCACTCGATACCTGCGGTGGCGTAATAGTGCATCTTGAGCACCTTGTCGGTCGCCGCGTTGCTCGGCGAGATGATCTCGCAGACGAGACGGACGTCGTGCGCCTCGATGTTGACCTCGTCGAAGTCGATCTCACCGGTGACGACGAGATCGGGGATGAGAATGCGACCCGGCCGTAGCCGGACGTTGACCGCCTCCAGGACCCGGAGTCGCGCTTCGCGAGCCGGCTGCCGCAGGACGGCCCGAAGCTCGCCGGAGATGTTCTGGTGGCGGGGAGTGGGGGCTGGGGTCACGTGGAGGCTCCCGTCGAAGAGTTCGACGCGTTGCTGCGTCTCGCCGAGGGCGAGGTACTCCTCTTCGGTCCACGGTCCCTCGTGGTCGAACACCGCCGCGGTCATGGTCACCTCCACCTCGTGCCGGCGGGAATCCTCCCGCGGGTGCCGCCACCATGGTCGCACCCGAGGTGCGACCGTGGTGGCACGACATCGAGTTGCCGGGGTGGATGTCCTGGTGAGGGCTGTTCACGCCCGTTGTCGACTCGTTACGCTGTGGGCCGCTGACAGCTCCGCCGCTTGTAGCTTATTTTCACCCTCGAATCTTTGTTGTAGGTTCTCTACAACCTGAGGGAGGCGGTCGTGGCCAGTCCGGAACCCGTGCCGTCCGGGCAGTCGGACGACCGCCCCGGCGTGCCGGAGCAGCGCGCCGTCGAGGCGGCCCACCTGCGGGTCGACGACCTGCGGGTCAGTTTCGCCACCACCGACGGCGTGGTGCGCGCGGTCGACGGGGTCTCCTTCGACGTGGCGCGCGGGCGCACGCTCGGCATCGTCGGCGAGTCCGGCTCGGGCAAGAGCGTCACCTCGCTGGCCATCCTGGGCCTGCACGACGCCAAGCGGACCACCATCACCGGGGAGATCACCCTCGGCGGTCGTCAACTGGTCGGCCTCGGAGACGAGGAGGTGCGCCGGCTGCGCGGCCGGGACATGGCGATGATCTTCCAGGACCCGCTGTCGGCACTGCACCCCTACTACACGGTGGGCCGGCAGATCGCCGAGGCGTACCGGGTGCACCACCCGGGGGCGGGTCGGCGGGAGGCGCGTACCCGGGCGGTCGACATGCTCGGCCGGGTCGGCATCCCGCAGCCGGCGCGTCGCTTCGACCAGTACCCGCACGAGTTCTCCGGCGGCATGCGGCAGCGGGCGATGATCGCGATGGCGCTGGTCAACGACCCGGACCTGCTGATCGCCGACGAGCCGACCACCGCCCTCGACGTGACCGTGCAGGCGCAGATCCTGGACCTGCTCACCGACCTGCAGGCCGAGTTCCACTCGGCGATCATCCTGATCACCCACGACCTGGGCGTGGTCTCCCAGGTCGCCGACGACGTGCTGGTGATGTACGGGGGCCGGGCGGTCGAGCGGGGCACGGTCGAGCAGGTGCTGCGGCGCCCCCAGCACCCGTACACCTGGGGGTTGCTGTCGAGCGTGCCCTCGCTGCACGGCGACGCGGACGCGGACCTGGTGCCGATCCCCGGCACGCCGCCCTCGCTGATCAACCTGCCGTCGGGCTGCGCGTTCCACCCGCGCTGCCGGTACGCCGGCCGCAACGGTGACCGCTCGCGCACCGAGGTGCCCGAGCTGGGCCCGGCGGGCGAGGCCGGCCACCTGGTCGCCTGTCACCTGTCCGCGCAGGAGCGCACCCGGCTCTACCAGGAGGACGTGGCACAGGTGGGAGTGGCCCGATGAGCGAGACCGAACCGCTGCTGCGGGTACGCGGGCTGACCAAGCACTTCCCGGTGCGCACCGGACTGCGCAGCCGGGGGCTGGTGCGGGCGGTCGACGGGTTGGACTTCGACGTGCGGCCGGGGGAGACCCTGGGCCTGGTCGGGGAGTCCGGCTGCGGCAAGACCACCACCGGCCGGATGCTGGTGCGGCTGCTGGAGCCCAGCGCCGGGACCATCGAGTTCGCCGGCCGGGACATCACCCACGCCCGGCGGCGGGAGCTGCGGCCGCTGCGGCAGGACCTCCAGATCATCTTCCAGGACCCGTACGCCTCGCTGAACCCCCGGCACACCGTGGGCCGGATCGTGGCGATGCCGTTGCAGGTCAACGGCATCGACCCGCCCGGCGGGGTGCGCAAGCGGGTGCAGGAACTGCTGGAGCTGGTCGGGCTGAACCCGGAGCACTACAACCGCTACCCGCATGAGTTCTCCGGCGGACAGCGGCAGCGCATCGGCATCGCCCGGGCGCTGGCGCTGCGGCCCAAGCTGATCGTCGCCGACGAGCCGGTCTCCGCGCTGGACGTCTCGATCCAGGCGCAGGTGATCAACCTGCTCCGGGACCTGCAACGCGACCTCGACCTGGCGTTCGTGTTCATCGCCCACGACCTGGCCGTGGTGCGGCACTTCTGCCAGCGGGTCGCCGTCATGTACCTCGGCCGGATCGTCGAGGTCGGCGACCGGGCCGACATCTACGAACGGCCGCAGCATCCGTACACCCGGGCCCTGCTGTCGGCGATCCCGGACGTGACGGCGCTCGGTCCGGCCGGCCGGATCCGGCTGGCCGGCGACGTCCCGACGCCGCTGGACCCGCCCTCGGGCTGCCGGTTCCGGACCCGCTGCTGGAAGGCGCAGGACGTCTGCGCCACCGAGGAACCGGCCCTGGTGCCCCGGGACGGCGGCCGGCAGGCCACCGCCTGCCACTTCCCCGAAGGGGAACCGGCCGGCACGAGCCCCGAAGGGGAACCGGCCGGCAGGAGCCCGGAGGCCGGCCCGGTGGCCGCCGCCGGCCCGGTGGTCCCGGTGCGGCCGGCGGAGTCGGTGGAGTCGGCGGGTTCGACGGCTCCGGCCGCGTCGACGCCCCCGGCCGGGTCGACGCCCCCGGCCGGATCGGTGGGCGCGAGCGGCGAGGAGGTGGCGAAGTGAGTCTGTCCCCGATCGAGGGCGTGGCGCTGGCGGAGATCGAGTCCGGCGGCGACGGCGACGCGCCGCGGAGCAGAGGCGTCGTCGGCCGGTCACCCGGCCAGCTCGCGCTGGCCCGGCTGCGCCGGGACCGGACCGCCCGGGTCAGTGCCGCCCTGCTGGTCTTCTTCGTGGTGGTCGCGCTGGTCGCCCCGCTGTTGTCCATCGTGTACGGCGTCGGTCCCGGCGAGGACTTCAAGGACAAGCTGGACTCGTGCTGCGGCATGCCGCTGGGCTACCTGGGCGGCATCTCCGGCGAGCACTGGTTCGGGCTGGAGCCCGGCACCGGCCGGGACATCTTCATCCGGATGGTGTACGGCCTGCGGACCTCCCTGCTGATCGCCTTCTCGGCGGCGGTGCTCAGCACCGCGCTCGGCGTGACGCTCGGTGTCGTCGCCGGCTACCTGGGCGGCTGGGTCGACGCGGTGATCACCTGGATCACCGACCTGGTGCTGGCCATGCCGTTCCTGATCATCGCGCTGGCCCTGACGCCGACGCTGGTGCTGCGCTTCTACGGCGAGCGCGACGCGGTGCCCGAGGCGTTCGGCGTGGCGATGCTGATCGCGATCTTCGCGGTCTTCGGCTGGACCAGCACCGCCCGACTGGTCCGCGGGCAGGTGATCGCGCTGCGCGAGCGGGAGTTCGTGGAGGCCGCCCGGGCCAGCGGCGCCGGCCTGGGGCACATGCTCTTCCGGCAGCTGCTGCCGAACATCTGGGCGCCGATCCTGGTGGCCTTCTCGCTGGCGGTGCCGCAGTTCATCACCAGCGAGGCGGCGCTGGCCTTCATCGGCGTCGGGCTCTCCGAGGAAACGCCGAGCTTCGGCCGGATGATCTTCCGGAGCCTGCGCTACCTGGAGACCGACCCGATGTACGTCTTCTTCCCCGGCGTCACGATCTTCCTGCTGGTGCTGGCCTTCAACCTCTTCGGGGACGCGCTGCGCGACGCGCTCGACCCGAAGTCGTCGCGGTAGGGGTGCCGACATGGCCCGTTTCCTGATCAAGCGGATCTTCTCCGCCGCCCTCACCCTCTTCGTGGTGAGCGTGCTGACCTTCCTGATGTTCTTCGCGCTGCCCCGCGACCCGGTCAGCGGCATGTGCCCGAAGAACTGCAACCCGGAGCGGCTGGAGCGGGTACGCCAGGAGCTGGGGCTGCGCGACCCGCTCGTCACCCAGTACGCCGGCTACATGAAGGGCATCTTCACCGGCCGGGACCTGGGCAGCGCCCAGGGCGGGCGGTGTGACGCCCCCTGCCTGGGCTGGTCCTACGTGGCCAACGAGGCGGTCTCCGACACCATCGCCCGGGTGCTGCCGGTGACGCTGAGCATCGTGATCCCGGCGGCGATCCTCTGGTTGCTGCTCGGGGTGGGTCTCGGCATGATCTCCGCGCTGCGTCGGGGCACCTGGGTGGACCGGGCCGCGATCGGCTTCTCGCTGACCGGCGCCTCGTTGCAGCTCTACTTCGTCGGCGCGGTGCTGCTGCTGGTCTTCGTCTACACGACGCGGCTGCTGCCGGTGCCCGGCTACACGTCGATCCTCGACAACCCGCTGAAGTGGGCGAGCGGGCTGGTGCTCGCCTGGGTCGCGCTGGCCTTCCTCTTCTCCGCCATCTACGCCCGGCTGTCCCGGGCGCAGATGCTGGAGACGCTGTCGGAGGACTTCGTCCGGACCGCACGGGCCAAGGGCCTGGCCAAACCCCAGGTGTACGGGCGGCACGCGCTGCGCGCGGCGATCACCCCGGTGGTGACCATCGCCGGGCTGGACGTCGGCGGGGCGCTGGGCGGCACGGTGATCACCGAGCTGACCTTCGGCCTGACCGGGCTGGGGCGTACCGCCGTGGACGCGGTCAAGGGCGGTGACCTGCCCACCATCATGGCCACCGTGCTGATCTCGGCCTTCTTCGTGGTGGTCGCCAACCTGGTGGTGGACCTGCTCTACGCCGCGATCGACCCGCGGGTCCGGCTGGGCTGACGCGGTCGCGGGTCGGGGGCGGACACCCGATGTACGCCTCGTCGAAATTTATCGACAACTGTTACACAACTCGAAGGTTTTCTTCTTTACGATCCTCGGGACGTCGGCGGGTCCCCGCCCGGCGCCCGCAGAGCACACGGTGGAGGAGGTACGACATGCGACCACGGGTGGCGGCAGCCGCATCCGGCGCTATCGCACTGGTTGTGGCGTTGGGCGCGTGCACGAAGAACACTGACGACGGCCCGGTGGTGGACAACAACCGGAAGCAGACCGGGGTGATCGCGACCGACCCGAAGGAGTCCCAGGGGCCGGCGGCCGAGGTCGAGGGGGCCCAGAAGGGCGGCACCTTCAGCATCATCCGGGAGACGCCGATCTCCCACCTGGACCCGCAGCGGACGTACTCGTTCGCCGGCCTGATGGCCAACCCGCTCTTCGCCCGCTACCTGACCACCTGGAAGGACGACGGCAAGGGCGGCCTGGTGCTCGTCGGTGACCTGGCCGAGACGCCCGGCACCAACGTCAACAACGACTGCAAGGTCTGGGAATTCAAGATCAAGGACGGGGTGAAGTTCGAGGACGGCACCGCGATCACCGCCAAGGAGATCGCGTACGGCATCGCCCGCTCCTTCGACCCGGACCTGCCCGGCGGCCCGACCTACATCCAGGAGTGGCTGGCCGACAGCCCGCAGTTCGACACCAAGTGGGACTTCAAGAAGAACAAGACCGGGCTGCCCCCGGGCCTGACCACGCCGGATGCGAAGACGCTGCGCTTCGAGTTCGCCAAGCCCCGCTGCGACCTGCCGTTCGCCGTCTCGCTGCCGACCACCGCGCCGCTCAAGCCGGAGATGGACACCGGCGTCAACCTCGACCAGAAGCCGTTCTCGTCGGGGCCGTACAAGGTCGCCAAGCACCAGGTCGGCGTGCAGCTGACCCTGGACCGCAACCCGAACTGGGACCCGAAGACCGACCCGGTGCGGCACCAGTACCCGGACCAGTTCGTCTGGACGTTCGGCCCGACCGCCGACGCCGCGAACAACCGGGTGATCGCCGACAACGGCGCGGACCAGAGCGCGCTCGCGTGGAACTTCGTGCCCGCCTCGCTGGTGGCCAAGGTTGCCGGTGACGCCAACCTGAAGTCGCGCACCATCCTCTCCCCGACGCCGAGCGCCAACCAGCTGGTCATCAACACCCAGCGGGTCACCGACCTCAAGGTCCGGCAGGCGCTCAACTACGCCATCGACCGGGACGGCCTGATCAAGACCCTCGGTGGCTCCTCCGTGGCGGCCCCGCTGACCACGCTGATGCCGCCCGCGACGATCGGCTACCAGGCGTACGACGCGTACCCGGCGGGCGCCAGCGGCGACATCGACAAGGCCAAGGAGCTGCTCGGCGGCCAGACCCCGCAGCTCGTCCTCGGCGCCTCCGACGACTCGGAGGAGCAGGAGATGGCCACCCAGATCAAGAGCAACCTGGAGAAGGCCGGCTTCAAGATCACGATCCGGAACATCCCGGACGACGCCAAGCTCGACGAGATCAAGAAGAAGAACAACCCCTGGGACCTGTACATCGGCAACTGGGCGGCGGACTGGCCGAGCGGCGCGTCCATCCTGCCCGTGCTCTACGACGGCCGGTCGATCAAGGCCGAGGGCAACAGCAACCAGTCCTACTTCAACGACCCGGCCATCAACGCCGAGTTCGACCGGATCCTGGCCATGTCCCCGGCCGACCAGGGCCCGGAGTGGGGCAAGCTCGATGAGCGGATCATGAAGGAGCACGCCCCGGTGGTGCCGCTCTACGTCGACGTGGCCTACGTCGTGCACGGCTCCAAGGCCGGCGGGGTCTTCATCTCCAGCGTCTTCGGCTACCCGGCCTTCGTCAACGCGCACGTCAAGCAGTAACTCGCGGTAGGGACGGGCCCCGGTCGACAACGGTGTCGGCCGGGGCCTTCCGCGTCTCAGAGACCGTCGGGTAACCGGTTGAGGACTGAGGGTTATAGCGAGACGCGCCGATTGGCGGTGCTCGACAAATAGATCATCCCCGCCATGATCGCGATGTGTGTGCAACAGAGATCGTGGCGGGGATG